>JAGMBY010000036.1 GCA_023129485.1 Actinomycetes bacterium
ATATCCTCTTTTACTATCTTTAAAACATCAAATTTTTTATTCATATTACTATTATATAACTACCACTGGTTTATTAATATTTTTTCTAAAATATTCTAAAGTACTTAACATAACTGCTATTATGTGACCTATCGCCCACTAATAAAATGTTATTGCTGTTTAAGTAGACGAAGTAAATAATGATGTCACCGGCAACTTATAGGAAAGGCAATTCCCAGCAGGTATATGAGAAACATGAATTGTCCCGGGTTGCCTGAAAAGAAAGCAGTGGCAAATATAGCGTAAACTGGTAGTCATGCCCCACAAATCATCATTGGTGCCAACATGCCAGTTAACACGCGGTCATCCCCATTTTCAAGTGTTCGCGTGGCATAGACAGTGGGCACGGTGCAGCAAAAGCCAATGAGCATAGGCATGAAAGACTTACCATGCAATCCTAATGTGTGCATCAGGCCTGTCCATGACGAAGGCAGCAACGAGCCATGTAGCCATAGCCAGTGGAATCATACAGTCTCCTCTGTTGGCACCTCAACTATGATATTTGATGCCTCATCCTTGCGAAGGCTGAGGTTGTATCCCTTGACCTCAAATTCAATAGGGTCACCCAGCGGTGCCACGCGCACCACTTTAACTTCAGTGCCACTAACAAGACCCATGTCCATTATGCGTCGTCTCACCGTTCCCTGACCACCTACACGCACAACGATACCATGCTGTCCGACTTTCAACTCATGCAGTGGCATCTGCGTTATTGAACTTTGTTTCTCAAAATGCATTTTTGATTCCTCCTTTTCTAAAATTTAATCATTTTTAATATAAAATATGTCCAGAGGTAGGAGTTCACTTAAATTTCTTGAAAAAATTATCATATATGTACTATTAATAAGATATATTTATAGTTTGCTCTTGTAAAAATAATGTTATAGATTTACTCCCCTTTGATGGGGGGATAAAGCCTGTTTTAAGAGAAGCGAAGGAGTGGGTGTGAATATTCAAGAACAATACTAAAAATGTCAACTTAATTTGTTTATAAAACATCTTCTGCATAAATTAAGTTAATATCGAAAATTAAGATATAAAGATTTATATAGTCTAATAAAATCAATTAAAAGGGGGAGAAATGGAATTAATATTAGTGAGACACGGAGAAGTTAATATAAGTAATATAAGTAATAGTTTGAAAAAGATTTTAGAAACAAAATTACTTGAAAAATATGAGGATACTATTAAAAAATTAGACAATATTGGACTAAGTGATTCAGGAAAAGAACAAGCTAATCTTTTAGGTAGATGGCTTCAAAAAAATTATAAAATAGACACCTTGTATTCAAGCAAATTAAGAAGAGCCAAAGAAACTTCTAAAATTGTTAATGAATTTTTAAATTTACCCATAATTTTTAGAGACGAATTAAGAGAAGCAACATTTTATCTACCTGATTATCTATCTGGTTGGTCTAGCCCAATTCAGTTTGGAAAGGATTTAAAAAAGAAAAATTTTGATATGAGAACCAAGATAGATACAACTTTAAAAGAGAGAGAAATTAAAATTGAGAGTTTAAAAGTAAAAAAAGCTATAAATACTCAGAAGTATGAGAATTTTAGAAAAAAAATTGAAAAGATTATCAAAGAAATAATTTCTAATAATTGGGAAAAAACAGTATTAATAATTACTCATGGAGGAGCAATAGGTACAATGATCAGAAATATAATTGGAAGACATGACATGACTATTAGGATGGATTTTACAGGACTGAGTAAATTTTCCTGGATAAAGGAATATAATAGATGGCAAATAGATTTTATAAATAAAACAGATCACCTTTCAGCACCTTTGTCTGGTTAATCATTTTTATTTTTGGTGTAATTTCTTCTGCTGGCTATCTATTATTACAAAATTTTATATCCAAGAGAGAAGATTAATTATATAAACAATAATGATAAAAAATTAGTATAATGAGCGAAGTTGATATACCTGTAAAATAATCTAACTAATTTAAAAGGGGCTGATAGGAATTTAAGATATGATAAATGTAGAATTTGAAAATATTCTGAAACAAGTTAAAAGAGTAAATCTTAATTAAGAGAGTCGGTTAAATTTAAGGAGGAGAGATTGATAACAAAAATTGATAAGGAGAAACTTAATAAATTTAATAGCGGAGATATTAAAGCTGTTATTTTTGATTTGTGGGGAACACTTGTAAAAGATGAAAGTATAGACGAAAGCAGGAGGTTTCTCAATAAACTTAACAAGATATATCTATCTATAAAAAGCATAAACTGTGTATATAACTATTTATATAAATTAAGTAAAAGACCATCAACCAAATTAAATATAGAATTACCAGGAAGAATAAATTTTATCTCTAAGTTTTTTAAAATTATAATGAGTGAGTATCAGGAGAGCCTAAAAAGACAGGAACAGATTGAATTAGATAAGGTTTTTAACAGAATTTTTAATTCACTTAATATAAAACTTAACAATAGCCAATTAACTGAAGTTTTAGGAGAGTATTATAAATCTTGGTCAAATATGACAAAATTATATGATGATGTACTACCTACCCTTGTTTACATTCATAATAAAGGTATCAAATTAGCTTTAATTTCAAATACCATATTTGAAGGAAAACTTCATGATAGTGACTTAAAAAGGTTAGGAATATTTGAATATTTTGACTTTACTATTTACTCATCAGATGTTGGGGTAAGGAAACCAGAACCCAAAATTTTTAAAGTTGCATTAGAAAAATTGAAAGTCAATCCAGATAAGGCTATTTTTGTTGGTGACAGATTATATGATGATATAAAAGGAGCTAAGAGTGTGGGAATGACAGCTATACTTAAGGAGAAGGGAACCTATACGGGTGAAGAAGAAATAGTACCCGATTTAGTTATAAAAAATATATCAGATTTAAAATTATATCTATAAAACAAAAAATGAGAATAGATATTGAACCTATAGGAATAATACACTCACCATTTAAAAGAAAGGAGGATATAAGAACTCTTGGTTTTTCCTCAGCTACTGGGTTTGATGATGTTGAAGGCGAAATAGAGGTTTTTAAAAAGTATGAGAAAGGATTAAAAGATATTGAAGGATTTTCTCATTTAATTATTATTTATTTTTTTCACAAAATTGAAAGTTATTCTTTACATGTAAAACCCTACCTTGATAAAAATTTAAGGGGCGTATTTTCAACTAGACATCCCAAAAGACCAAATAAAATTGGTTTTACAATAGTTAAACTACTTGAGAGGAATAAAAATATTTTAAAAGTCAAAGGGATAGACATGATTGAAGGTTCTCCTGTTTTAGATATAAAACCTTATACACATCGAGATAAAAAAGAAAATATTAAAATTGGCTGGTTGGAAGGATTACTTAATAAATATTAACAAATAAATTTTTATCTCTTATTTTCTTTTCTCTTGATTTATATAGAGGATAACCAACGGCTAGAATTGATACCAATTGATCCTTACTTTTTAGAATATCTTTAATTTCAGATTCTTTTAGCACTGGTATTCCCATCCAGACTGATCCTATTCCCATTGAATGTAATGCTAAATGAATACTATATATAGCATTTGAGACACTCTCTATCTCCATATCATGAATAAACTGATATTTGATGTTACTTTTGTCATAATCTTTTAACAAATTTAACAAAGGACAAGTATTCCAAACAACTATAATCACTGGCGCATTTTTTATCACTCTTTTAGCCAGGAGCATTATAAGCTTAACTCTTAATTTATTTGGAAAGTTAACACCCTTTATTAATTTTTTATCTAATTTTCCATCGTGAACTTCAGCAATTTTAGTTTTTAAATCCTTATTGTATATAACATCAAATCTCCAGGGTCTTGAGTTATGAGCAGAAGGCGATAAATCAGCTAATTCAATAGCTCTAATTACCTTATTTTTTTCAACTTCTTTACTAGAAAATTTCCTTACACTTCTTCTACTTAACAATGTTTCTTGTAATTCCATCTCACTACCTTCCTTTGAAAAATTCACTATTTATTATTTTTTTAAATACTTAATTCCTAAAACACAACATGTTTCTGAAAATATAAAATTTACTGACTATTATTTTTTATTTAATTGATGGGTTCAGAAAAGTTTTTATCTTTTTTATTAATATCAAATATTTTATCCTAATTTTGCTTATTTTTTCTGATATTTCAAAAAAATCTTTAAGCACGCTTTTTCTGATAACAAGTAGAATTATATGATTCTGATCAAAAATTTGATTAAAAATAGGAATTTGAAATATATTTAGAAATAACTTTTTTTAGAAAAGTTGTCTTTCTTGAATGGATAGAACTTTTAGGACGTAAATCACAGTCAAAAGATTAAAAATAACGGAGAAGAAGTCAATAAAATTAATTAAGGTACTCTGGATTCTAAAATCCAATATCTGATTTTATTTTCTGCTTTTATTCTTAACTCCTTTGCTAACTCTTCGGGAGATATTAGTTTTTCTAATGCTTTGTTCCATGCACCTGATTCAATATATTCATGTAATATTCTTGTTCTCTCTAAAATTATTGCATTTTCAGGGCTTACAAGTCTGCATGCTCCACAGAATAAACACCATTTATCTTCTAATTTTAATTTATCTTTTTTCTCATCATACGTGATTGCCTTTGTAGGACATACATCAGCTGCAGCTTTAAACCTCTTAGGCATTAGTTCATAATTAATGGAGATTTTTCCTTCAATTGGTTTTGTAACTTTTATAGCATTATAAGGGCAGTCATAAACACATTTTGAGCAATATGTACACTTTTCTTTATCTATCTTTACATCTATTATCTTTTTTATTTTTTCTATTTTCTTCTTTTTCTCTTGAGATTTTGCTAACTTTCTTTCTTTCTCTGAACCTTCAGCCTTCTTTTCTTTTTTAGAAACTTCAATTTCTTTTTCATATATAACTTCTATAGCTTCAAATGGGCAACCTTCCTGGCAAGCAAGCTTACAATCAGGTATACATTTTTTTACATCTACTTCAATCTCCCTAATTAAAGTAGGGAATGCTTCTAAATCTACTGAAGGGATTGTTTCTTTACCATTTACTTTTAATTTAAATGCGTTATATGGACAGAGGATTACGCATTCTCCACAATATATACATTTATCTGGGTCAGCATCAATTTTTGGTTTTTCAATTAATGAGCCATTCTCAATTTGTGCATCTATTAAACTAAGAGCTTCCTTGGGACATATTATTGTACAGATCTCACATCCACAACATAAATCCTTATCAAGTGTTAGTGAATATTCTTTTGTAATGGTTTTCATCTCAAGTATTAACTTATCTCTCTTGTCTATTTTTACGGGAGTTCCCCTTTTCAAATTAAAACCTCCAAAAATAAAGATTTATTAATTTTTTATATAAGACCATTTTTATGTGGTCTTGTTAATTACTTTAAATTATTTCTTAAAATTTCTTAAATGATCTTGTTAATTAAAAAATATGATTTTATAAAGCAATTTATTTAATTTTATTAAGTACTTGGTCCACTTTTACTATATGAAGATCAAAACCCAATTGATATGGATCAACTCCAAGTGCAAGACAAAGTAATTCCGGGTAATAAAATACTGGTAAATTATATTCTTTATTAAATCTCCTTTCTACTACTTTTTGATTTCTATCAAATTGTGTCTGACAAAATGGACATAATGTTACAATACAGTCAACTCCTGATGTCTTGATATTATCTAAATTTTCTTTGGCAATATTTAATGATAAATCCATATTTACTCCCAGTAGAGGAGCTCCACAGCAGAACATTTTTCTCATTCTGGGGAGACTGTCAGCGCCTAAGGCAACAATTAATTCATCTAAACTTTTTGGCTCTTCAGGATCATCAAAATTCATTACATCACTTGGTCTGACTAAATGACATCCATAAAATGCAGCTACTTTTAATCCATATAATGGTTTTTTTATCATATTAGTTATTTGATTAGTTCCTATATCTAAATATAAAACCTCCGCGATATGTTTAACTATAGTATTTCCTTCATATTTCCTATTAAGAGGTAACAATATTTTATTTACTTTTTCTAAAAGCTCACTATCTTCTGATAAAGCATGGCTCGTCTCTTTTAATGTCTCATAACATCCATTACAAAGAGTAAGGATGTCTTTTCCTATTTCCTGAGCAATACAGAGATTTCTTGCTCCCATAGAAAGCCATGTTAGCTCACTTATTGCTTTTATTCCTATTGGATCTGGACAACAGGAAAAATTGTCAGTTTCTGTAATTTTTATTTCTAAGATTTCTAATGCTCTTCTTGCAGCCACTTCCATATAAGGTAAGGAGCTTGGAATCAAACAACCTTTAAATAATAGATAATCCTTATTTTCTTTTTCTAAATTTGATTCTTCTTTAGTTGCTCTTGTCCTTTTCATATCTCATTTTATAATAAGTAGTAAAACTATTTTATTTTTTAATTTCTTTTTCTAAAAATAAATTGGTTCCAGTTTGTTTTAAAATCCTCTTTATATCTTTTTCTACAGAAGTTTGCACTAATTTTGGCAAATTTAACTGTTCTCTTCTTCTCTCAGTAGCCGAGCTGATTGATGATATTCTGCCTGTTTTAGCTATCATTTTGAGTTCATTTACATATCCCTCCGGGATACCCCTTACTTTTGCTGCGATATTTTTTAATTTGACTATGATTTCAGAAACGGGTATCTTTTGAGGGCACCTTTCTAAACAAGTATGACAATAACAACAAAACCAGAGTAAATCATTATTAATTATTTCATCTATCTCTCCTCGAGAGAGTGCTAACATAATCTTTCTTGGATTAAAATTTTCATTTACCCAGGCTACCGGACACCCTCCAACACATGTACCACATTGATAGCAGACCTGAACTTTCTTCTGAAAATCCTCTCCTCCAATTTCTTCTATCAACTTTTCCAAATCTTTTTCAATTTCCATATTCAAATCCCATAAAAATTTAAAACAATAAGTTACTATTCATTTTTAAAATTCAAGTCATTTAGATTCTTCGCTGTGCTCAGAATGACAGCTTTTTTATTGTCACCCTGAGCGCAACGAAGGGTCTCATTAGTTCTTAGTTTATAGTTTAACTAAGAAATATTATTCATTGCTTATTTAGTCTTTATTAAGTAGAGATTTTATATACAAAGCTTCTTATGCCTCAATATCAACTTTTTCATCAGCTAATAATATTTTAGCTACATCTGGATCTTCCCTAAATGTCTTTATTCTCTTTTCTAATTCAGGTTTTGCCTTTTCATTTTCTTCTTTTATTCTTTCAATTCCTATTGATTTAAGAGTTTCACTCGATTCTTTCATAACTTTCGAGAAAGTCTGCCCTTCTGATGCGCTCATCCATTTAACACTGAATCTTTCTGGTGAAATACCAGCTCTCTCTAAAATCTTTGGCACAGCTTTTAGCCTTCTTTCAGCATGGTGCTGACCTGTTATGTAATGGCAATCCTGAGGATGGCATCCTGAAGCTAAAACCATTCCTGCACCTATTCTAAAAGCTTCATAAATAAATTTTCTATCTAATCTACCAGAGCACATAACCTTTATTATTCTGTTATCAGGTGGATATTTCAGGTGGCTATTTCCAGCAGTGTCAGCAGCGCCAAAACTACACCAATGGCAGGTGAAGACTAATATCTTTTCTTCAGGTTTTTCTCTGAGTATAGCGTGAATTTGAGCTACAATCTGTACATCTGTATAGTGCAGCTGTGTTATTGCACCTTCCGGGCAATCAGCAACACAGGTTCCACATCCATGGCACTTTGCACCAATTACATATGCTGGTTTACCTTCAGGAGCGATAATTGCTCCATATGGACATCTTGTTTCACATATACCACACTTTTTCCTGACATTTCTACATTTATCAGCATCAACAAATGCTATTAGAGGTTCAATCTCCCACTCAGGGCTTGATAAAATTCTACTTGCTCTTGAAGAAGCAGCACTACCCTGAGCTACACTATAAGGTATGTCCTTTGGTCCTTGGGAAGATCCTGCTATAAACACACCCTCTGTTGGAGTATCTATAGGTTTCAATTTTGGATGACTCTCCATATAGAAACCACTTGGACCACTTGTTACTCCAAGTTTACTTCCTAATGTTCTAGAATCTGGTCGAGGCTCAGCTGCTGTTGACAGTATTACAATATCTACCTCATCTCTAATTGCTTTTCCTTTGGCCAAGTCTTCAGAATAAATGAATAGATTATGATTATTAGGATCTTGTGCAATTTCAGATGGTTTTCCCTGAATGAACTTAATTCCTTCCTCTCTTGCTCTTCTATAAAACTCCTCATATCCCTTAGATGGAGTTCTAATATCCATATAATATATAGATATATCTAAATCTGGATATTTTTCTCTTAAAATAAGTGAATTTTTAATTGTGTACATGCAACAGAATCCCGAGCAGTATTCATGAATATCATCTCTTGACCCAACACACTGGATAAATGCCACTTTCCCTGGAGCTTTCATATCTGAGGGTCTGTATAGTTTTCCCATTGTTGGACCACTTTCATCAAGAAGTCTTTCTAACTCCAGTGCTGTCAAGACATTTGGATATCTACCATATCCATACTGTTTTATAGGAGTTGGATCATAGATGTCATACCCAGTAGCAACTATAATGGTTCCAATATCAAGTTCTATTATTTCTTCTTTTTGGGAAAAGTCTATAGCTTCAAGTTTGCCACACGCTTCAATACATTTAAAACATTCAATACATGCATCCATATCTATTGTATAGACCAATGGAACTGCTTGAGCAAAAGGAACATATATGGCTTTTCTTGTCGTAGTACCTTCATCAAATTCATTCGGAACCTCAATAGGACAAACATCGACACATAAACCACAACCATTACATTTCTCGGGTATCACAAAACGAGGCTTTTTCTTTACCTTTACCTTGAAGTTTCCAACAAAACCTCTTACTTCCTCTAATTCACTATATGTGAGAACATTAATCTTCGGATGATGCCCCGCATCAACCATCTTGGGGGCTAAGATTCATATAGAACAATCCATGGTGGGGAATGTTTTATCGAGTTGTGCCATTCTACCACCAATTGATGGTTCCTTTTCAATGAGATAAGTTTCATACCCCATGTCCCCAAGGTCTAAAGCAGTGCTTATTCCAGCAATTCCAGCACCAATTACTAAAGCTTTATTTGTTACTGGAACTTTTATGGTTTCGAGTGGTGCTAAATACCTTGCCTTAGCTACAGCGGAACGAATCAAATCAAATGCTTTCTCAAAAGCTTCTTCTGGATAATCAGGATGAACCCAAGTACAATGTTCTCTGATATTTGCCATTTCCATAAGGTATGGATTTAACCCTGCTTCATAAACACACACTCTAAATGTAGGTTCATGTAATCTTGGAGAACAAGCTGAGACTACAACCCTGTTGAGGTTATATTCTTTTATGCTATCTTTTATCAAAACTTGACCAGGGTCTGAACAAGCATATCCATGATCTTTAGCAACAACAACACCCGGAAGTTCTGATGCCCTCTCAGCCAATTTCTTGGGATCTATTACTCCTGCAATATTTGAACCACAATGGCATACAAAAACACCTATTCTTAAATCCTCTTCCATACTCTCCTTTTAATGAATATGTTTAATAAAACTTTTATTATAAATTAGTTAGATTAGCTCTTTACTAATTCCTCCAATAGTTTTCCTACAACTTCTCTTCTCATCTTTTGTGCAACTTCTTCTGGGGTTGAGAGTGAGAGAGCTTCCTTTGGACAGAATTCAACACACTTTGGCTTTTCTAAGTCTTTACATAAATCACATATTCTAACTGTTTTTTCTGCAGCATCTAATGTAATAGCCCCAAATTCACACGCCTCTATACACCAACCGCATCCATCACACTTATCATCATCAATAATTATTATTCCTGTTTCCTCACTCTGGGTGAGTGCTTTATGAGGACATGATGCAACGCATGGTGGGTCTTCACAAAGTCTACACGCAACTGACATTGTTAAGACTGGTTCTATCCTAACATTACGTATCCTTGATTTAAGTGGATTAAACGCTCCTGTTTTTTCAAGTGAACAAACAAGTTCACACCATTGACATCCAACACATTTATCTGGATCACAAACTATATACCTATGTTTTCCTAAGTGCTCCATTAGACTCCTACCTCCTTTGCAATATCATCTAAGCCTAATTCAACCAACTTCTCCTTGGGTATCATACCATCCTTTGTCCATCCTCTCGCTTTATAATAAGCATCCTTTAAGAACTCTAAGTCTTTTTTCTTGATTAAATGTCCCTTTGCAACTCCCTCTGGAATAGGGTCTTTCATAATTCTTGGAGGAAGAGTATCATCTTTTCTTGTCCAACCCTCTCTTATATTAAATGCTTTCTTAAGATT
This sequence comes from Actinomycetes bacterium, assembly GCA_023129485.1. GTDB lineage: Bacteria > Actinomycetota > Humimicrobiia > JAHJRV01 > JAHJRV01 > JAHJRV01. The sequence goes on from JAGMBY010000036.1 coordinate 10,445, forward strand.
CCAGATTCTTTCTCCAGTCTTTTTCAACTCATCTGGTGTCATCTCTATACCTGTTGTGAGAGTATATAAATCGCTTGCTTCCTTATAATAATCCTCGAAGCATCCTCTGATGAATTTACAGAGTACAAATGAATCAAAAGTGGCAGCATAATTTTCTCTTTCTGCAGCATATTTACCTTTTTCTTTATCATATGTGAATCTATCAGTCCATCCTTTTATGTCAGCCTCATAAGCTCCAGACCTGTTATGACAAGGACCTCTTGTACCCACAGCACATCCTAAAGCAAAAGTTTTAAGTCCTCTTGGGTCATATCCTGCACATTCCAATCCTTTCACATTCATTGCAAAATGTTTGGAACCCTTACCAATTTTTTCTGAGGCTCTCTTAGTTCCCTCTGCCAAAAGGTCACCAATTCCTTCTCTTTTGGCAATCTTCTCAATTAACTTTATATATGGCTCATGATTTCCAAATTTTATATCTAATCCACCAGTGTCTTTTTTAGTAAATATACCTTTCTCATAACATTCCATAGCCCATGCAACTGTTACACCAGTACTCATAGTATCCATTCCATAAAAGTCACATAATTCACAAGCCTTGATAATTGCTGGCATATAATCAATACCACAACATGGTCCTAAAGCAAAAAGAGATTCATATTCCACTTTGGTTCTCGCATCTTTATAAGGTCCATCCTCAACCTTGGCAATATGTTCACAAGCTATGGGACATCCAGAACATGCTACAGTTTTTTCTACATAATGTTCATGCAGATATTCACCACTTACCAACTCTGCTTTATCCCATGTTGCTGCTTGGAAATTTTTGGTTGGTAAAGTGGCTAACCTATTCATAACAAGTACATTTGCGGGGGTACCAAGGATTCTATATTTTTCAGTTGGTGTTCCCTGTGCTATTTTCATGAGATCAAAACATTTTTTAGATAGTTCTTCTGGGTTAGCTACGTTTATAGACTTTGATCCCCTAAGTGCAATGGCTTTTAAATTCTTTGAGCCCATAACTGCTCCCTGACCTGTTCTTCCAGCTTTTCTTCCTCTATCATTAGAAATACAAGCAAACTTTACTAGATTTTCTCCTGCCAATCCTATAGTACATACCCTTACATTTTGATCCCCTATTTCATCTCTTATTGCTTCTTCAGTTTCAAAGCAACCTAGTCCAGCAAGATGTTTAGCATTTTTAAAATGAACATCATCATCATCAATAAAAAGATAAATTAAATCTTCGCTTTTTCCTTTTATAACAATGCCATCATATCCTGCTCTCTTTATCGTTTGAGACCAATAACTTGATGACAAAGAATCTCCAAGAAATCCTGTAAGTGGTGATTTTGAAGCTATTCCATGTTTTGTTCCAACTGGTACTATTGTTCCACCAAAAGCACTTGCTGAAAAAGTTAAAACATTCTCAGGGCTTAAGGGGTCAATACCTGGTTTAATATTGTCATAAAGTAATTTTGAAGCTAAACCTACACCACCTAAGTATTTTTTTAGGAACTCCTCACTAACAGTTTGAACAGATGTTTCCTTACTGGAAAGATCAATATGTAGGATTCTCCCGCTATAAGAGTACATTATCTACCTCCTTGTATGTTAAATGATTTAATTAATTTAAAGATAATTAGTTGTAATTAATTAATAATAAAAAAAATTTAAATATTGTAAAGTGGATTTTAAAATTGAATTTTAAGTTTTGCTAGTTAGTTTAGCCAAAATAAATTTTATTTAAAATTTGACTAAATTAATTTTATTTAATGATTTATCTAAACTAAATTAAATTGAATTAAATCTTATCCACCAACAGTGACAAATAGTAAAAGTAACTTATCTCCTTTCTTTAATTTATGTTCTAAATTATTTATTGTATGTCTTCCATCTAAATTGAACATATAGGGAGGAATAGTTTTTAGAGTTTTTTCTTTGATTACTTTTCCTGAGAGTTTAGGGTATTTCTTTACTAATTCATCGGTTAGGTTTTTAAGAGTATATTTATCTTTTAGGTTTATTTCAACTATTTTTTCTCCGACAATCTGTTTTGCAAGTCCAAAAAGTTCAACACTTATTTTCATTTTTTACTTTTTTATATTTTAATTTTTATAAAGGATACTTATAAAACTAAACTTATTTTATTAAATTATCATATTATATAAAGGTATCTGTCATTCTGAAGGAGCGACAGCGACTGAAGAATCTCATTAGATATATTAAAAAGTCTAACAGAATTTAAATATTTTCATTAAAATTACTTATGAGATTCTTCCCCTTCGTTACACTCAGGGTCAGAAAGACAAAATAATATAAATTTTCAAAGAATAAAATATAAAAAGTGTTAGCCTAACTAGTTAACAATACAAATTATTGTATTTAATTGAATTATAACGGATATTGAAATAAACATTAAAAAAGAAATTAACACACCAGTTTAAGATATAATAATTTGTTAATTTTGTCAAAAACTTGCAGAAACAACAGAACTTGCAGGAACAATAAAACCTATAGTAGCAAAATGACAATGTCTCCTTTGGGCAAAATAGAAATGTCCTCTTTTACTAAAGTTAAAATATTTGGTAATAAAGATTTAATATCTTAAATATAATGATAGTGGAATTTTGTTTAGTAAAAATTAAATAAGATATTAAATGTATATATAATTAAAAAATTTGGATCACATAAAGGAAAATGGAGGTTAGATGTATATTTCGGTGATAGGAGCTAGTAAGTGTGGTAAAGATTTATATAAATTGGCTTATGATGTGGGAAGAGAAATTGCAAAGAGAAAAGCCATACTTATATGTGGAGGATTAGGGGGAGTGATGGATGCATCTGCAAAAGGAGCGAAAGAAGTAGGAGGCATGACAGTTGGTATATTACCCGGAGATACTAGAATAGGTGCCAGTAAATATCTTAATGTATCACTTCCAACTGGAATGGGAGAAGCAAGGAATGTATTAGTTATAAAAGCAGCAGATGTTGTTATTGCAATTGGAGGTGAATATGGGACACTATCTGAAATTGCACACGCTCTTAAAATGAATATTCCAGTAGTTGGACTAAAAACGTGGGATATAGGCAAAGATGAGTTTGGTGTTTCAAGAATAATAAAAGTAGATGACCCAATAGCTGCTGTAGAAAAAGCATACAAATTAGCAAAAAGTAAGGGTTAAAGAATAATTTAATAGAGCTAAAATGTAGTATAATAAATTAATTTTATTGGCAATATTATCTATTTTCATCTGATAAGACATTTTTGTACATAATTCTCTAATATCCTTTTAAATTTTAGCATCTGGTTATTGGAGAATTGACTTTCTTTTAAAAATTCTAAATCTAGTGTTTTTGTAGGATAGAATTTTTGCAAAATAAATAGTTTTGCCCCAGCAACAAGTTTACCTATTTTATGGATTTCATTTTTATCATGAAATTTTGGTAAAACTGTTGTTCTAAATTCATATTGAATTTTTTTATTAATATTAACTTTTATGTCAGCATTAACCTTTGTATTTGCATTAACTTTTTTATTCAGATATTCTAAATTAGTTTTTTTATTTAAAATACCCCTTGTACCCTGGCTCTTATCAATATCAAGAATTATTTTAACACTTTCTTTTATATTTTCTAAGTTAACCTTGATTCCAGCTATCTCTTCGTATTTATCCAGTGATCCTTTAATATCCATAGCCAAGTAGTCTAAAAGATTATCCTTAATTAACTTACTTAAGATATGAGGATTGGTTCCATTTGTGTCTAATTTAACCAAAAAACCCATTGATTTTATTTTTGAAATAAATTGATAAAGATCCTTATGTAAACTTGGTTCACCACCAGTTATGACAACAGCATCTAATTTTTTCCTTCTGTTTTTTAAAAATTCAAATACAGCTTTTTCTGGGATTTTTTCTGGATAAATCTTTGGATTGACTAATTCTGGATTATGACAAAATGGACATCTAAAATTGCAGCCAATAGTAAAAATTATGGCACTAATTTTATGAGGATAATCAATGAGTGAAAACTTTTGCAGTCCACCAATAACCATTTCATTTAAACAATCTTAATTTAAAAGAATTTAATATAGATATTTTTAAGGAATTATTATAATTTTTTTTTATCAAAGAAATGTTATATTTCAAGACCTAACCCCTATAATTTAAAGGTTTTGCGGTCTTTGAATTCTGATCTCTTTCCCCTATTCCATTGGCTAACAGGTCTTATATATCCAACCACTCTTGAATAAACTTCTGTAGTTGCTCCACATTCTGGACAAGTTTCATGTTCACCCGAAATGTAACCATGTTGTTGACATATACTAAAGGTAGGGGTAATTGTAAAATAAGGAAGTCTATAATTTTCTGCAATCTTTTTTACTAATATTTTAGAACTCTCACCATCAGGCAATTTTTCTCCAACAAAGCCATGAAAAACAGTACCACCAGTATATTTGGTTTGAAGTTCATCTTGCAAATCTAAGGCTTCAAAGATGTCATCAGTATATCCAACAGGAAGCTGTGTTGAATTTGTATAATAAGGAGCTGCTTCATTTTTAAAAGCTTCTTCATTTGCGCATATAATCTCCAGGAATTTTTCCTTATCAGTTTTTGCAAGTCTAAAGGTTGCACCTTCCCCAGGTGTTGCTTCAAGATTATAAATATTGTCAGTTTCATTTTGATAATCCATAAGTTTTTCTCTCATAAAATCCAAAACTCTTATAGAGAATTCTCTACCTTCTTTAGTTGTAATATCTTTTCTTAAAAAGTTTAGGCATGCTTCGTTCATTCCTATTAAACCAATTGTTGAAAAATGGTTTCTCCAATAACCACCAAATCTTTTTTTAATTGAATTAAGATAATATTTTGCAAATGGATAAAGATTATTTTCTGTGAATCTTTCGAGTATTTTTCTCTTAATCTCAAGACTTTTTTTTGCTAAATCCATTTTTTCAGAAAGTCTATTAAGGAATTCCTTTTTTGTTTTTGAGAAGTAACCAATTCTTGGCATATTAATTGTTACTACTCCAATACTACCAGTTAGGGGATTTGCTGCAAAAAATCCACCACCTCGTTTGCGCAGTTCTCTCTGGTCGATCCTGAGATGGCAACACATGCTACGGGCATCTTCGGGTTTCATGTCAGAATTTATAAAATTAGCAAAATATGGTGTACCATATTTAGAAGTCATATTCCATATCGGCTCAAGCACTGGATTATCCCAATCAAAATCTTTGGTAATGTTGTATGTAGGAATTGGAAAAGTAAATACTCTTCCTTTGGCATCACCTTCCGTCATGACTTCTGCAAATACTTTATTGAAAAGGTCTATCTCTTTTTGAAATTCACCGTATTGTGCATTCTGTATTTTTCCACCAATAATAACATGCTCATTAGCAATAATGTCTGGAGGTACTAAATCCATTGTTACATTAGTAAACGGGGTATTGTGAAAAAGAAGAAGTCCAGCACCGCCAGAGAAATTCTCCTGGGGTAAATCAACAGAAAGATCATACTCAAATTCTTTCTCATACTTAAATTCATCCACCCGACTGCAAATCCTAGCAGTAAAATCACCCACAGAGTAAGCCTCTTTTCTTTTTTTGTTTTTAAAAATCCTCAAAGTATATTGATTACTCCATTCTTTTTTTCTTCCTTCTTCTTCGTAAACACTAAATTTATAACCGTTCATACTAAGAAGCAAAGAAAGTCCAGCTGAAAGTTTTTTTGAAGTTGTTGACAAATCCCAGTATTTCTCATATTCGGATCCATCGCCGGACAGGATGTTTTTAAGAAAAGTTTCTTGAAGTTTAGGCTCCAGTTGATAAATAAACCAGGGAACCTCTTTTTGTGTACTATAAATACCACAAACTGCAACCACCAAAGCAGCTAAAATACCATTACCAGAAATTTTGTAAACAGGCTTGGTTTTAGTTCCTTTTTGAGAATAACCCTTTGATTTTTCTATTCTTCCAAGGATTCCTAAACTTTTTAAAATTCTTTTAATCTCCTTAGGCTCACTCTGGGAAATAAAAAATGAGTTACTGATCTCAGCATGACCCTCAGCCACATACCAACCACAAATTTTAACAAAATTTAATAGGTCTTTTCCTTGCAAAAATCTTGAAATCTTAATCTTACTATTTCTAAGGTAAAATCCTAAGGCATCATTTTCTTCCAGAAACTTCAAAAAGATATCAAGTCTGACAATTTTTTTTCTCTTCCAATCATTCCATACACCCCGGTCATGGAGATTAAATTGAATATAAAATGGAGTTATTCCCCCATAATACTCTTTTACTTTTTCTTTTAATTTATCAATTGTTCCCCCGGGAACATTTACATAAACCTTTCGCCAGAGATATGGAAATTCCTGAAGAATTTCTAAAAGATCAAGTTTTTTCTTATTTCCTTCATTCTTCACTGATTTAATAGCTATAAAGCTGTTATTGGGCTTTAATTTGCTATTGAAATGTTCATCTCTTACCTCTTGGGCTGAAAAAGGTTTAACAATAAATTCTCCATTGAGTTTTTCAAATCTAAAAAGTGAATGGGCTGGAGAAACAGAAGCAGTTCCTTTACTTGTCCTGATTTTAACAAACTTACTCCCTTTAGGTACTCTATGTCTGATAAAAGCCTTAACTTTTACCCAGACCGCTTCACCCTTTTGATTAAAGGACAAAACCTTGAAATCATCATCATTCTCAATAGCAAAACTACCAGGATTATCTTCCAAAACCTGGTGGGATTTTTTTTCAAATTGGGAATCTACTAACCCGCCAATTTTTTTTATTTTAATCTTTCCATTCTCTCTAATCAGCACCAGCTCATCCCAGGTTAAACTTTGAAAACCTACTCGAGTAGGAATATTTATATTAAACAAAAATTCCTGTATAGCTTGCTTTATTTCTCTATAAGACAATTTGTCATATCTAATAAAAGGGGCTAAATACGTGTCTACTGAACTAAATGCCTCTGCACCTGCAGTCTCACCTTGTAAGGTATAAAAAAAGTTCACTATCTGACCCAAAGCAGCACGAAAATGTTTTGCTGGCTTACTCTCAATCTTTCCTGGAACCCCACCAAATCCACGAATTAACAGGTCTTTTAAATCCCATCCCGCGCAGTACGGTGCAACCAAGGCTAGGTCATGTATATGAAAATCTCCACAAACATGTGCCTTTCTTACATCTTTAGGATAAATTTTATATAACCAATAATGTGCAGAGATTACTGAGGCAATATGATTATTTAATCCCTGAAGAGAATAAGTCATATTACTATTCTCATTAACTCTCCAATCTTCGTTATTAATATATTCATCTACTAAATCAAGGCTTATAGTCTTTTTTAAATCACGAATTCTGGCGTGTTGGTCTCTGTAGATAATATATGCCTTTGCTGTTTTTATATAACGGGATTCAATCAGAACTGTTTCTACTATATCTTGAATCTGCTCAACAGTTGGGGTGTCATCTCTGATAATTTCTTTTGCCCTGTCTAAGACTTTATCGGAGAGCTTTTTTGAGGTATCTAACCCAAATTCTCTTGTTTCTTGACCTGCTTTGAAAATTGCATCAGTAATGTTTCTTTGATTAAATTTGACTATTCTCCCGTCTCTTTTTTTGATTTTTTTAAACATTATTACGACCTTTCTGTATTTAATGCTATTTTTTTACAATATTTGATTGAATGTAATAGTATTTAGTATTAAGTGAAGAAAATTTTTATTTGATATAAATTATAATGAATAAAAAATCTTGAATAAATAATAGAATTTAATAAATAAAAAGGGAATTAAAAATAATAAACAAAAATATAGTATTTAATAGAGTTTAATATAAAAATTAGGAACTAATAAAAATTAATAAATGCAAAAACTAATATTTAGGGTTCATTAATAAAAAATAAAAAATTATTTATATATACAAAATATTGTGTGTTTAAAATATTAATACCCAATATATTGTATGTCAATTAGTTTTTAAAAAATTTTTAAAAATTTTCTTAAGATAATTTTTAACAGGAATTTTGTTTTATGATAGGATTCCTTGAAAAAGCTGTGGCTAATTCATACTTATAAGTTATAAATAAGAATTAAAAGATCATTTTATTAAAGTTAAAAAATTTTACAATTTCAGGATATAAACAAAAATAAGAAGGTATAAAAAGGCAAATAATAAAATTTCTATTAAAAAGTATATGAAAAAGCAAATAATAATATTTTCATTATTAAATTTTATTATAGGTTTAACCGGTATAGTTATAAGACCTTTAATACCAATAGTCTCTGAAGACATAAATGTTGGTTTAGATATGATTGGAATTTTATTGTTCAGTATCTCATTAGGATTTTTTATTTCAGGAATTTCTACTGGTTATCTATCAGATAGATATGGTACAAAACTCACCATGTATTTTGGTCTTATAGTATTAATTGTTAGTTCTTTAGGATTTAGCCTGGCTTACACATTTTTTATCTTAATTATTAGTGGATTACTTATGGGAATTGGAAGAGGAGGCCTAATGGCAGCCATAAATTCACACATGGTTAATATTTATCCTGAAAAAAGAGAAGCAAATCTTTTGAAGTTAGGTTATTTCTTTTGTTTAGGGTCAGCAATTGGTACTATTGTTGTTTCAATAATGCTCTTTTTAAAACTGAATTGGAGGATTGCATTTATTATCTTTTTCTTCATTTATCTACTTTTTACATTATATTTTCTAAAGAAGAAGGTTATGAAAAGTAAAATTAATTTAGGAGAAGAACAAATTGAGAATTTTAATAAAGAAAAAATAAAAAATTTTAAAAACAATTCAGGAAATATAATTTTAATCCAGGAAGAAGATAATATAAATCTTTATAAAAATAAAAAAAGTTTTAAAAATGTTAATAAATTTCAGAAACACACACATTTAAGGGAATACTTAAATCTTTTTAAAAATCCGATAATAATCTTTTCTGGCATTCTTCTAATATTGTTTGGTGGAACAGTTGTTGCTTTCTCAACATGGTATACAACTTACTTCTCATCATTTGGTATTAAAGTAGAAATTAGCTCTTTGGGACTTTCATTATATTGGTTATCGATAACAGGGGGTGTGAAACTTAAGCAGTTTGCAATTAAAAAATTCAAAGATTATCAAATTATATTCATAGGATGCTTATTAAATGCAATTTTCATGCTTATTATTACATTCTCACAAAATATTATTATTAAAATTATTGCATCTATATTAATTGGTCTTTTTTTAGGAGGGTTTACTGCTTTAATAACTTCTTTTGCTATTGGTCAAAAACCTGAATTATCAGGCTTTATTTCTGGTTATATTTTAGGGATGCTATCATTGGGTAATATGATTTTTCAACCAATTATTGGAAATATATCTGAAAGGTTTGGAAGAGGAACTGGGATATATGTTCAATTGATAGGTTCAGTTTTACTTTTTATAACAGCTTTTATAATAACAGTTTTCTATAAATATAAAGAACCAGATACTGAAAACTTTTAATTTTACTTTCAATTTTCTATAAAAAAATATTGAAGTATAATTTATTTAATGGTATATCTTTTTAATGGCAAGTATTTTTAAGAGTAATTATTTTAACAGTTTTACCAATCTCATTTTCAGCAGAAGCAATTAGAGTAAATTCAGTTTCTTCTTTTGTTAAGTTCACCTGAGCGATATTATCATTTGCTGGCAAACCGTCATCCCTGTTAAAATACAATTTAGGTGATGGATCTCCGCTAACATTAGCTCTAACTCTATAAACACAAAAACCTGTTTCAAGAAATGGTCCCTCAATTATTTCAAGTGTAATTGTGGGGGCCTTGGAAATCAGCTCTGTGACTACAAGTTTAAACGAATCTTTTGATTCTTCAAGACTATCTGAAACTGTTAAAGTTACAATATATTCCCCTGGATCTGGATATTGCACCTGAACCATTATTCCTTCTGCTATTCTTTCATCCCCCAAACCCCAGGTATATATTAGTTCATCTCCATCAGGGTCAGTGCTTCTATATGCAGACAAAATGATTGTAGATCCTGCTTCTATTTTTTTATCTTCCCCAGCTCTTGCGATAGGTGGTGAATTCTTAATGCTTAGCCCTTCTTCAGTTTTTTCTTCCTGTTGTTCAATTTTAGATTCAAGATCAGATTCTTGTTTTTCATATTGCAAGATACTTTTATTTATGGAATCGATTATTGCATATGCTAAAAGCACAATTATAATTATTGTAATAAAAGTTCTTCCTATGTTTTTTCTTCTCATAACCAGATAATTTTAATAACTATATTTTTATTTGTTGCTGTTTATTATAGAATAAACTAAAGTATTCTAATTTTAAAGTATTTTAATTTTGATTTATATATTTTTTGAATAAGAGATTCTTTTAAGATAAATATTTGTTAAATAAATCTTTTTAAGTTTCCTTTTTGACAACCCAAATTAGAAATATAGCTATTGTCAATTAATTTGGAGGGTGAATGGAATATAGATTAAATTTAAAAGAGCTTTCTAAGATAAGGACTGAGAAGTACCCACTAATAACTTTTTATTTCACAGCCTCCTCACCTTTCGAATGGAAAGAGGAGGCAAATATTTTCCTGAAATCAATGGCATCAAAACAAGAGGAAAGACTCAGTAAAGAACTATTGGATGGATTTAGATCTGATGTTGAGAAAATAAAAGATTATATAAATTATAAGCTTGGGAAATCGGTAAGAAGTTTAGTATTTTTTACATGTGAAAATGAAAACTTATTTAAGTTTTATAAAGCGCCCTTTCCAATAACTACCCTATTTTTTGTAGGAAATACCCCCTATTTAAAACCATTAGCAGGAGCACTAGATAATTATGGGAAATATATCTTGGCTATACTGCATATTGATTATTCATCAATTTATATAATTGATAGAACTGATATTGTGGAGTGGATTTCTAAAGAGGATAAAATCCCAGTAAAAACTAGAAAAGCGGGTTGGAAGAATTTAGCTAAACCAAGAGTTGAGAGGAGAAGAGGAGAGTATATTAAAAAACATTATAAGGATATAGCCAATATAGTGAGAAATAGTATGGATAAAGATATTAGTAGAATAATAATTGCAGGTACAAAGAAGAATGTGAATATGTTTATAAACTATCTTCCAAAGCACCTAAAAGATATTGTTTCAGCTACATTTCAATTTGATACTCATTATAATGATTTCAAGATTATAGAGAAATCAATTGAAGTGCAGCTTGAAAGTGAAAGAAGAGATGATAAGAGATTAATAGAACAATTAAAGCAATTAGGAAGAGAAAAGATAGCCGTAGGACTTTATCAGGTTCTTTTAACATTACAAAGAGGACAAATTGATAAATTAATTATTCATCACAAATTTCAAGAATCCGGATGGCTTTGCAATAATTGTGGTTATCTAGCAAGTGGCGGTTCTAAAATCTGCCCTATGTGCAAAGTTGAGATGAGCAGAGTAAAAGATATAGTAGATGAAGTTGTAAATAAAGCAATAGAATTTGATATTGATGTTGATTTTGTATCAGAAAATGGATTTATTGATAATTTTGGAGGAATGGCTGCAATTTTGAGGTATTGATATTAAGATAGCAAGATATAAAATTTAAGATAGAACAGTATTAAATGTGATTACCTCACTTCGCTTGTCCTGAGTACAGCGAATGGATTCGAGTCAAGCCTTGAACGAAGTAAAGAAATGATAGATTATCTATTAAATATAAATTAGTTAATATAAGTTGATTTGAATGAAAATATTGATAGCTCCAGATAAATATAGAGAAAGCCTTTCTTCAATAAATGTGGCAAAAGCTATTGAAAGAGGCATAAAGAAGGTTGATAAGAACATAGAAACAGTTTTATGTCCTATAGCAGATGGTGGAGAAGGAACAGTAGATGCATTAGTGGCTGCAACATCTGGCAGATATGTTATTTGCGATGCTACAGGACCATTGGGAGAAAAGATAAGTGCTAAATATGGCGTATTAGGAGATAATAAAACAGCTGTTGTTGAGATGGCAGCTGCCTCTGGGTTGTGGTTGGTTCCTCAGGATAAAAGAAATCCACTTTATACGACAACCTATGGAACCGGGGATATGGTAAGAAGTGCCTTAGATTTTGGTGTTGAAAAGGTAATAGTAGGTATAGGAGGGAGCTCAACTACTGATGGTGGGATGGGTATGGCGCAAGCTTTAGGAATTAAATTTTATGATAAGGAAGGTAACGAATTAGGATATGGGGGAATTCAACTTGAGAAGCTATATAGGATTGATATAAAAAATAGAGATCCAAGAGTCAATAGAACTATATTTGAAGTTGCATGTGATGTAGATAATCCACTTACCGGTTCTAAAGGAGCAGCCTATGTTTACAGTCCACAAAAGGGAGCGAATCCTGATGAGGTAAAAAGATTGGACGAAGGTTTAAAAAATTTTGCAAAAGTGATTAAAAAAGATTTAGGAAAAGATGTGGAAAATTTAAAAGGGACAGGAGCAGCTGGAGGATTAGGAGCTGGACTTGTTGCATTTTTGGATGCAAAACTCAGGCTAGGAGTAGATATAGTTACGGAAACTATAAGTTTAAGGAAGAGGATGGAAAATGTAGATTTGGCAATCACAGGTGAGGGTTCAACTGATATTCAAACCCTTATGGGTAAAGCTCCAACAGGAGTTATAAATATAGCTAAAGAACTTAAAGTCCCGGTTGTAATAATATCAGGTTCTGTAGCTGATGATATGTCTAAATTGCATGAGAGTGGTGTTGATGCTATATTCTCAATTGTTCCTAGACCTATAAGTTTAGAAGAGTCTTTTAGGAATGCTTCCTTGTATTTGGAAAAGACTGCTGAGGAGGTAATAAGATTATTTACAGCAGCTAAAAGAAAATAATAAAGATATCATGAAGGAACTTTTTCAATAAAGGAGAACAGATAGATTAATCCATTTCTTATCCTCTTATTTGAGAGAGAAGATTTGAGGGAGAGTCTGGAAAGATTTGTTTAAATTAGTAATAATCAATATTAAGGATCTTATAAAAGAGTTTTAAATTATAAATTTGTTCAATGAATTGTAATATGGAAAAGAAAAAGAAGATAAGAGTAGCTATACTTATGGGAGGAACTTCGGCAGAGAGAGAAGTTTCTCTTAACACAGGAGCAAATATTATAGAATATTTAAACAGGGATAAGTATGAGGTAATACCAGTAGAGATTGATAAGAATGGAAGATGGATAGCACTCCCCGACTCAAAGAAACCATCATTAGCTAAAAAACAAAAATTAATTAAAAAACAAAAATTAAACAAAAAGCAGAGTGAAATTCCAACAGAATCTGTTTTTAATGAAGAGATTGATTTGAAAGAAATTGAGAAAATTGACGATAAGTACTTAAGCAGTGAATTCAAATTACTTGAAAAAGCAAATCCAATACTAGCCTTAAATTATGAGGATAAAAAAATTATCAAAGATTTTAAACCAGCAATAGATGTTGTATTTATTGCCCTTCATGGTCCTCAAGGTGAAGATGGAAAATTTCAAGCTCTTCTCGATCTTTTGGATATTCCATATACTGGATCTGGTGTAATGGCTAGTGCCTTAGGGATGAATAAGTTACTAAGTAAGAGGTTATTTACACAAGCTGGCATTTTAGTATCTAAATATATAGATATAAATTTAAAAGATTGGCAAGAAAATATAAAGAAGCAAATTAAAAAAATAAAAGATGAAATAGGCTTTCCAGCAGTTATAAAACCAGTTGGTCAGGGTTCAAGTGTTGGTGTATCCATTGTTAAAGCGGAAGAAAATCTTGAAGAAGTCATGAAATTGGCATTTGAATATGACCCCATAGTTTTAGTTGAAGAATATATTAAAGGAACTGAAGTTGCCTGTGGAATATTGGGAAATGAAGACCCTATTGCTCTTCCACCAATAGAGATAGTACCAAAAAGAGAATTTTTTGATTATACTGCAAAATACACACCATCAGAATGTGAAGAGATATGTCCAGCACGAATATCTGAAGAGATGACCAAAAAAGCTCAAAAATACGCTTTAAAAGCTCACAAGGCACTGGGATGTGTTGGATTTTCACGAGTAGATATGTTTATAAGTGGAAATGATGTCTATGTTTCTGAGGTAAATACAATTCCTGGTCTGACATATGCTTCACTTTATCCAAAAGAGGCAAAAGCAGCAGGGATTAGTTTTTCAGAACTTTTAGATAGATTAATAACATTAGCATTAGAAAATCCTGTTAAATATTAATTAAATATTATAGTTATTTGCATTTATCAACATAGGTTGACCCTTCAATCACTTTTTGAAACCAGGTTACTCCCTCTTGAAGAGCTTCTATCTGAAGAATATACCAACCTATATTTTCTGGTGCTTTCACTTTAACTATTACTTCTACTGATTCATCAGGTGCTACATCTTCTGGTATTAAAGTTCTGCCACCATCATCCCAGGAAGGCTCAGGTTGATTTCCCTTAGGAAACCAGTGATAACCCACTCTTACTGGGGATTTTCCAGAACTTGGCCATGTGAAGGAACTTTTATTTTTAAGTGTTATTTTTATAAGATTCACTTCACCTGCACAAAGAAATGTAGGAATATATCCATCATATTTAATATCATGTGTTTCTTTTGAATAATCTATTGAGGGTCTTTCTGGTTCTACTTCTTCTTTTGTTTTTTCTTCGACAACTTTAGTTTCTTCTGGAGACACAAGAGTTTCTCTTGAACATGATGTGATAAATAGTAAAACTAAGATTATTGAAAGCATGGTAATAAAAATCTTATTTTTTTTCATATATCAATACCTTTCCTTTTGAAAAATTAAGTTGTACATATTATTTTTATTGTTAGAAAACTGGCTTCAAGTTCCTCTATTAAAAAGGATTAAAAGCCTTATTTATTTTTGTTATTAAAATCTAATTCTTAATTAGATTATGTTACTAAAATTTTCAATAGATTTCAAAAATAAAAAGGAATTTAGAATTTAATTGACAAACATTATTATTTTTAATAATATTTTTAAGGAAATCTTATTAAAGAATTTTAAAATTTATTTTTCAATTGATTTAATAAATTATTTTTTACCTAAATACAAAAAGATTTAATCTAAATTTATTTAATTTAGATTATTATATCTTGATTAAATTAATAAAACATTAAAATAACTACATGCCAAGAAAAAAGAAAGAAAAATCCTTAAAAAATTTTGAATGTACAGTTAAGGATATCTTCTTAGGAGAAGTAAAGTCCAAGAATATTTTTCCACTAATTATACTTCATCTAATTTCCAATGAATCTCAGTATGGTAATAAATTAATATCAAAAATTAAAGAGATGAGTGGAAACATTATGACAGTAAATCCTAATACAATCTATCCTCTTTTAACAAGAATGGAGGAATTAGGTTATGTAAAGGGTAAATGGGATAGACCTAAAAAACCATATAGGAAATATTATTCTATAACAAAAAAAGGTTTTAAAAAATATATTGAGATTAAGGGAGCCCAAAAACCCTGGATGGAAAAACTTGAAAAAGCTGTGAAGATATTCAGGAAAGAAATTTATAGTTAAAATACTAAATTAATATTTGAAATTTTTATTTAAAAATAAATTTATATTTGTAAGGTTTCATTAATTTGTAAAAAATATTTTTTAAAGGGGGTTATTTTGAGAGATGTTGTAATTACAAGTGCAGTAAGGACAGCAATTGGATATTTTGGAGGAACCATAAAAGATGTATTACCTGCTGATTTAGCAAAAGTTGTTATAGAGGAAGCTATGAATAGATCAAATGTTAAAGGTGAGGAGATTGATGACGTTATCTTGGGATGCATTTTACAGAGAAGTGATGAACCTAACGTTGGCAGAGTAGCTGCATTAAAAGCAGGAATCCCCGTTGAAGTTCCAGGATATACTGTAAATAGATTATGTGCTTCTGGCATGCAGTCTGTTATTAATGCAGCAAGAGCAATAAAACTCAACGATGCAGATATTATAGTAGCAGGTGGTGTTGAAAATATGAGTGCTGCTCCATATATTTTGAAAGGAGCAAGATGGGGTTATAGATTAAGACATGGTGAAATAACAGATTCTCTTTGGGAGGGATTAACAGACCCCATAAGAAACATCATAATGGGTATGACTGCTGAAAATTTAGCGGAAAAATACAATATAACAAGGGAAGAACAGGACGAATATGCTGCAAGAAGTCAGATGAGAGCAACAAGAGCAATAGTTGAGGGGAGATTTAAAGAAGAAATAGTTCCAGTGATGGTTCCACAGAAAAGGGGAGAGCCTATTAAGTTTGAAACAGATGAGTTTCCAAAACCCGGTATTTCGAAAGAAAAGTTAGCTCTTTATCCCACTGTTTTTAAAAAGGGTGGAACAGTTACACCCGGAAATTCCTGTGGAATAAATGATGGTACAGCAGCTTTAATAGTAATGGGTGATGATATTGCTAAAAAGAGAGGATTAAAACCTATCGCTAAAATCTTATCTTATGGTGTGGCTGCAGTAGATCCAGCTTTCATGGGAATTGGTCCTGTTTATGCTATTCCTAAAGCTTTAGAAAGAGCTGGATTAAAGTTGGAAGACATGGATTTGATTGAACTAAACGAAGCATTTGCTGCTCAGGTTTTAGCAGTAGATAAAGAACTTCATTTTAACCACGATAAATTAAATGTAAATGGTGGTGCAATTGCTCTGGGTCACCCAGTAGGATGTAGTGGTACAAGAATAATAGTAACGCTACTTTATGCAATGAAGGATAGAGATGCTAAATATGGACTTGCAGCATTATGTGTAGGAGGTGGTCAGGGAGCAGCAATGGTTGTAGAGAGAATGTGAACTACTTTCTCAAAAAATGACATAATAATTAACATAAATAATGTCATAAAAAATGTCATTCTGACCCTGACTTTGAGTGTAACGAAAAGGAAGGGGAAGAATCTCATTAAAAAGAATATATTTTAATTAAATTTTTAAAAACAATATTAATTAAAACTTTAAAAATTCTAGAACTTTATAATTATTATTATTGCTAAGAAATTCTTAAAAAGGAGGATTTTAAAATGTATGTTTACAAAATAGGTATTTGTGGAGCGGGGACTATGGGAGCTGAAATAGCTGAAGTAGCTGCTTATGCAGGTCTTCCTGTGATTCTCAGGGATATTAAACAGGAATTTGTAGATTCAGGGATTAAAAAAGCCAATGATATTCTTCAGAGAAGAGTTGATAAAGGTAAAATGTCTCAAGAAATGAAAGACCAGATTATGGAAAGGATAACTGGTACATTAAAGTTAGAGGATTTAAAGGATGTCGATGTAATAATTGAAGCTATTCCAGAGGATATAGACTTAAAAATTGAATTATTCAAGGAACTTAATGATATATGTGAACCCCATACAATTTTTACTTCTAATACATCTGCTTTGTCCATCTCAAAAATGGGTAGTGGATCTGGTAGACCTGAGAAAGTCATAGGTATGCACTTTTTCTTTCCAGCACATGTTATGAAGTTAGTTGAAGTTATACCAGGCATTGAAACATCTCAAGATACGATAGATACAATAGTTGAGCTTTCAGAAAGATTCAGGAAATTACCTGTTAAGGTAAAGGAAATACCTGGATTTTTGGTAAACAGAATACTTCTTCCAATGTTAATAGAGGCCTGTAAATGTCTTGATGAAGGAGTAGCATCAGCAAAAGATATAGATTTGGCTATGCAGGCAGGTGCAGGAATGCCAATGGGTCCTTTCACTCTTGCAGATAATTTAGGACTTGATGTTGTTTTAAATGTAGCTGATTATATGGCTAAGCAATATGGAAATCCAAACTTTAATCCCCCATATCTTCTAAGAAAAATGGTAGCAGCAGGACATCTTGGAGTAAAAACAGGAAGAGGATTTTACGACTATAGCAAAATGTAAAAATTTTATAAATAATATAATTCCAAAATAAAAAAAATATTTAAAATGGAGGTAAATTATGGCAAGAGAGTTTGTTAATTATACTGTTGAAGATAAAGTTGCAACTATTGTTATTGATCGTCCTCCTGTAAATGCTTTAGATAGCAAAACTATGGAAGAATTAGACGAGGTATTAGGTGAGTTAGAAAAAGATCCAAATGTGGCAGCAATTGTAATAACAGGTGGCGGAAAATATGCTTTCATTGCTGGTGCAGATGTAAAAGAGATGCCAAAACTTACTCCAGAGTTAGCAGAGGAGATGTCGGCGAAAGGACAAGCAATTTTAACGAAGATGGAGAAAATGGGGAAACCAGTTATAGCTGCTATAAACGGTCTTGCTCTTGGAGGAGGATTGGAATTAGCCATGGCTACTGATATAAGAATAATCTCTGATAGAGCTCGTATAGGACAACCTGAAATAAATTTGGGTCTGTTCCCTGGTTGGGGTGGAACCCAGAGACTTCCCAGAATAGTTGGTTTAGCAAAAGCAAAGGAGATGATTTTTACAGGGGATATGATAAGTGCTCAGGAGGCTATGCGAATAGGACTTGTTAATAAAGTTGTTCCAGATGGTGAAGAGCTAAAAGTAGCGAGGGATATCGCAAAAAAAATAATAAGCAAAGCACCAATTGCAGTAGCTAAATCCAAGAATGCTATGGAGGAGGGTATTCAGGTATCATTGGAGGAAGGGTTAAAAAAAGAATCTGAGTTATTTGGAGAGATTTGTGGAACTGAGGATATGAAAGAAGGGGTAGCTGCATTTATTGAAAAGAGACAACCAAAATTTAAAGGAAAATAATTAGCAATTTCTATAAGAGTATCAAGTAGATTTATTTGCGTAAAATAAACAAAAGTTACACAAAACGAATATTATTTTTCAAAAAAGAGTTATAAATAATTTATCATTGAAGAACATCAAAAATTAAACAATATTAATAATTTATAAAAATCTGACAACTTCATTAGGAAGGAGGTGCAGATGGATTATTCCATTTCAAAAGAACTTGAGTTGTTGCGTAAGACAGTAAGAGAGTTCTGTGAAAATGAAGTAGTGCCTGTAGTTGAAGATATGGATAGAGAAGGAAAGTTTCCTGAAGAAAATATAAAGAAGATGGCAAAATTGGGTTTAATGGGACTTCCCATTTCAAAAGAATACGGTGGTGCTGGAGCAGGAATGTTAGGATACTGTATTGCTGTAGAGGAAATTGGGAAAGTTTGTAATTCACACGGTACAATTTTAGGAGCTCATACATCTCTATGTTGTATGCCTATTGAGATGTTCGGGACAGAAGAACAAAAGCAGAAATACTTAGTGCCATTAGCAAGAGGTGAGAAACTTGGAGCATTTGCTTTAACGGAACCTAATGCTGGCTCAGATGCAGCTGCTATAGAAACTACAGCAGTAAGAGAGGGTGATTATTATATATTGAATGGAACTAAGATATGGATAACCAATGCAGACAGAGCAGATGTAATTATAGTTTTAACAGTAACTGATAAAGCACTTGGAGCTCGAGGTGGAATAACTACACTCATAGTTGAGAAAGGTACGCCAGGGCTTTCAGTAGGAACATTAGAGGATAAGATGGGAATTAGAGGTTCAAGTACTGCTGAATTAATATTTGAAAATTGTAGAGTGCCAAAGGAAAATGTTTTAGGTGATGTTGGAGCAGGATTTATTGTTTTTATGAAAGGTCTTGATTGTGGTAGACTGTCACTTGCAGCAGGTTGTGTTGGAGGAGCTCAGGCATGTTTAGATGCATCAATAAAATTTGCTATGAATAGGATTCAATTTGGAAAACCTATATGGGAAAAACAGGCAATACAGTGGATGATTGCTGATATGGCAACAGAGGTATATGCAGCGAGGAATATGGTATATCATGCAATCTGGTTAAAAGAAACTGGTAAAAGGTTTACAAAAGAATCTGCAATGTGCAAGCTTTTTGCATCTGAAATTCTCTGTAAAGCAATTGATACAGCATTACAGATTCATGGAGGTATGGGATACATGAAGAAATTCCCTATTGAGAGGATGTATAGAGATGCAAGAATAACAAGAATCTATGAAGGAACTAATGAAATTCAAAAACTTGTAATAGCTAATATGATTAGCAGGGAAATGAGGAGAGCATAAAAAGAGTATTAATTTAAAATATTAATTTAATAATAAATTTTTGGGGGTAATATGAGATTTATTGTTTGTATTAAACAGGTTCCTGATACAACAAGTGTAAAAATTGATAAGAGAACAGGAAGACTTATTAGAGAAGGAATTCCAACCATTATAAATCCTGAAGACAAAAATGCTTTAGAAGCAGCTCTTAGTTTAAAAGAAAAATATGAAGGTGAGATTATAGTTATTTCAATGGGACCTCCCCAGGCAGATGAGGCATTAAGAGAAGCATTGGCTATGGGTGCTGATAGAGCAATACTTCTTACTGATAGAGCATTTGCTGGAGCAGATACGATGGCTACTGCATACTCATTAGGATCAGCTGTTAAGAAAATAGGGGAATATGATTTAATTTTATGCGGGAGACAAGCAATTGATGGAGATACTGCACAAGTTGGTCCGCAATTGGCAGAATTTTTAAAAGTTCCTCAAATAACTTATGTTTCAGAACTAAATATTGAGGAAAATAAAGTGGTTGCAATTCAGGAACTAGAGGATAAGAGAGTAAGATGGGAGGCAAGTTTGCCTGCTCTTCTAACAATAACTTCAGAAGCAAATAAGCCTAGATACCCTTCAGCATATGGAATTATGGACGCATATAGAGAAAAGGAAGTTGAAACATGGGAGAAAAAGCATTTGGACATTGATGAAGAAAGGATAGGATTGGAAGGCTCTCCCACTTCAGTTAAAAGAATTTTCTCTCCAGAACCAAAAGGTAAAGGTGAGATTATAAAAGAAGAACCTAAAGAATCTGCTGAGATTTTATTTAATCGTCTAAGAGCAAAGAACATAATATAAAAATGAATTATAAAAAGTGATTAATAGATTTATATAGCAAAGTTAGTAAATGAATTAAAAATATTAAATCAAAACAAAATAAGATTGGGGGTAAATATGGCAATTTCTATTGATAGAGATTTGTGTAATGGATGCGGTCTTTGTGTAGAAATATGTCCCTTCAATGGAGTAAAGCTTGATGAAGAAAATATTGCTGTTTTACTTGATGCCTGTAATGAATGTGGAGCTTGTATTGATGAATGTCCAGTAGAGGCAATATCTGTAACTGTAATAAAGGAGGGAATAATCGATGTAAGTCAATATTCCGGTGTATGGACATTTGCTGAGCAAAGAGACGGAAAACTAACTAGAGTTGCGAGACAATTAGTTGGAAAAGCACGTCAACTTGCTGATATTTTAGGAGTAAGAGTTGAAACAGTGCTTTTAGGTCATGACATTGCTAATTTAGCTCAAGAATTGATTCAATGTGGTGCTGATAATGTATATATAATAGATCACCCATTATTAGAGAATTATCAAACAGATTTATATACAAAGGCAATTTATGATCTTACTATAGAGAAAAAACCAGAGGTATTCATTTTTGGAGCAACACATATGGGGAGAGATTTAGCTCCCAGACTTGCTCAAAGAATAACAACAGGACTAACTGCAGATTGCACAGAACTTACAATAGATGAAGTTGAAAGACTTCTTCTTCAAACAAGACCAGCTTTTGGTGGAAATATCATGGCTACAATTACATGTAAAAATCATAGACCTCAGATGGCAACAGTTAGACCTGGTGTGTTCAGGGAACCAGAAAAGGATCCAACAAGAAAAGGAAATGTTATTAATATAACCCCAGAAATTTCAGAATCTAATATTCTTACTCATTTAGTTAAATTCCTAAAGTTGGAGAAGAAAATAGTTAAACTTGAGGAAGCAGAAGTGATAGTTTCTGGAGGAAGAGGATTGAAAAAACCTGAAAACTTTTCTCTAATTCAAGAACTTGCTGACCTATTAGGAGGTGAGGTTGGCGCTTCAAGGGCAGCAGTTGATGCAGGATGGATATCAAAAGACCACCAGGTAGGTCAGACTGGTAAAACTGTATCTCCAAAACTTTATATTGCTTGTGGCATTTCAGGAGCTATTCAGCATAGAGCTGGTATGCAAACATCAGAAACAATTGTTGCTATAAATAAAGATCCAGAAGCCCCTATATTCAAAATTGCTGATATTGGAATAGTAGGTGATTTATTTAGAGTTGTTCCCGAACTTATCTCGGTACTCAAAGTTAAAAAGGAGAAAGAGATGGTTGTATAGAAAATTCATAATACTTATTTTACTCTTTTTATTAATAAAAACTATAAGAATAAGTTTTCAAAAATTAGAATTTTAACACCTCTTTTTTACTTTGTATTTATTAATATTATACGGAGGCTTTTGTAACCCTGTTTCGAATTGACCAATTAATTTTTGCAGAAATAAAAATAAATTAATGAATTTTTCATCCTCAAAAATTTTGCTTACAAAAAATTTGCTTAACCTCACGATAGGATTCTTTCAGCTTTTCTCTCTTCAATTATTTACATATACTATTTAATATATATGATGGTTAAAAATAGAATAAATTAGTAATAAAAAATAAAAAAACAAAATGAGTTATTAACAAGTTAAAAAGTGTTAAAATTTTAAATAAAATTTAAAAAAATTTTGTAAATAGGGTGAGAAAATGAATGAAATTAATTATAAAAAACAAAGTTCATCGTCAGATTATTTAAAAGGTTGTTTAATAGCTTTAGCTATTATTTCTATATTAATTATTAGTGTTGGCGTTATATTTGGAGTAGTAATTTTAAAAAGATTTCCAATTGTTTCATCTACTACTCAAATTACTAAGGAAGAGACCGTAGAAGAAGTAGAGACTGTAAAGGAGCAAGAAATTATTAAAATCGAGGCAAAGGAAGTAAATCCTGTTGCAGCAGTAGCAAAAAAAGTTCAACCGAGCGTGGTAAATATTACTGTTGAGATAGTTCAATACGATATTTTTGATCGTGAAGTTCTAGTTCCGGGTATTGGCAGTGGAGTAATTTTTTCAGAAGATGGTTATATATTAACTAATGACCATGTTGTTGGAGAAGCTGAAAACATTGAAGTGACATTTTTTAATGGTGAAAAAATAAAAGCAGATTTAGTCGGGACTGAACCACGTGCTGATATTGCTGTGATTAAAGTTGATAGAAAAGACTTAAGGCCAGCAGAATTTATATCTGTTAAAGATATAGAAGTAGGAGATTTAGCAGTTGCAATCGGGAGTCCATTTGGATTTCAGCAGACTGTTACTTCAGGAGTAGTCAGCGCACTTGGAAGAGAAATATTAGAATTATATGAATATGAAGGTAAGGAGTTAGTAGTTGATTTAATTCAGACAGATGCTGCAATAAATATGGGAAACAGTGGAGGTGCTTTGGCTAACATAGAAGGTAAAGTAATGGGGATTAATACAATAATAGTAAGTCCTACAATGACATATGCTGGATTAGGTTTTGCCATTCCAAGTGATATAGCAACAAATATTGCAAATCAATTAATAAAATATGGTAAATCCAGAATACCAATAATTGGTATAAGTATGGGAGATTCAACTGACCCAAATGTTCCTGGGGCATTGGTTTATCAGGTAATTAAAGGACTGCCCGCTGAAAAAGCAGGAATAAAAGCTGGAGATATTATTACTAAATGTAATGACATTGTATTGAAAGATTTATGGGATTTAAAGGCGGAAATTATTAAACACAATGTTGGTGATAAATTGGAATTGGAGATATATAGAGACGGAAAAATTTTTCCAACAACAGTAGAATTAGTAGATGCTCCTCCAGAATATTGGAGATAATATTTTTAATTTCAAGAAATTTTTAACTTATAAAATTGATAATAAGACTTTTTATCAGTTGCCCTCCTTTAATGACACAGGTTATAAGAGCGTAATTTAAAGAATCATCCTTCTATTTAATTTTTTTATATTTATTTATAGATTCTTATATCCTCTATCAATTATGATAGGGGATTCTGATATAATAATTTTAAAAATCTGAAAAGATTAAAAAGACAAATCATATTTGTATTAATAAAAAAAGACAACATGGATATTTCAGAAAGTAAATCCACTAAAAATAGAAGTGTCAAGTCGTATCAAGATTTAAGAGACAAATTTTTAATAGCTCGTGCAAGAAAAGGTGATAATCTTGCATTTGAAGCTATAGTAAATAGATACAAAAATCAGGTATTTACCTCCGCTTTTTTCATAATGGGAAACAGCCATGATGCTTCAGATGCTGCACAAGAGGTATTTTTAAAAATTTACAAATCACTTCATAAATTCGGTGGGAGATCCAAATTTTCTACCTGGCTTTTTAGAGTAACTACAAATACCTGTATTGATCTTATAAGAAAGAGAAAAAGAATTACTCATAAAACAAAAGAATTGGATTTGGAGAAAGATAAAAAATTTTCAGATCGCTTAAATATTGAAAGATTCTCGTCTGTTGAGAGTGAATTTTTAAGAAGTGAGGATATGAAAAGAATTATTGAAAGCATTATCTCATTACCAGTTAAATACAGAGTTCCTATAGTATTGAGGGATATCTATGGATATTCCTATAGGGAAATAGCAAAATATCTAAAGCAACCTTTAGGAACCTTAAAATGTAATATCTTCAGAGGTCGCAGGATACTAAGAGACACTATATACAGAAAAACATAGAATATTAATTTTTCTATATTAATTTAAGTGGAATAAAAATGATAATCCGTTTTCTTTAATTAGTAATATAAAATTATTGACATTAAACATATTTAGTAGTATTTTTTTAAATACAATTAAATATTAAGCATTCAAGAAGTCTTAAAAGTTAAGAGGGAAATCGGTGAAAATCCGATGTGGTCCCGCCACTGTAACTGGGTTACTTTTTAAAATATGCCACTGAACTATATGTTTGGGAAGGCTTAAAAAGTGTAAGACCAGAAGTCAGGATACCTCGCTTGAATGTTTAAATTACTACTCTTCGAGGAAAGAGAGGTGATTTTTTTATGGAAAAAATCTTTTTATAAATTTTAATGGTAATTTTAATTATTAAAGATTTTAAATCTATGATTATAAGGAGAGAATAAATGGTAAACTTAAATAATTCAAAAGATAAAATTAAGTTCAATCTATTTAAAATTGGTTTGAAAGAAAGTTTGAAAACTCTAACTACAATAATAACTATTTTTGCTGTTTTTAGCACACTATTATTTGGATGTAAGCCAAGGACTGCGGTAATTGAAAAGCCTACTGAGATTATTGAGGAAGCAACAGAACCTGCAACTGAAGAAGCTACAACTGAAGGGCCAACAACTGAAACAGTCGAGGAAGAAACATTTAAAATAGAATATCCAATAACAGTTACAGATGATATAGATAAAGAAGTTAGTTTAACAGAAGAACCTGATAAAATAATATCCTTAGCCCCTGGAAATACAGAGATACTATTTACTCTCGGCTTAGGAGAAAAGGTAGTTGGTGTAGATAATTTTAGTAATTATCCTGAGGAAGCTGAATCTATTGAAAAGATTGGGGATGCATTTAATTTGAATATGGAAAAAATCATTGAACTTGAACCAGATTTAATTCTAACATTAAAAGGTAATGAAGAAGAAATTAATGAATTTTTAAACCAGGGAATTGCCGTTTACACTTTAGATGCGAATAATATGGATAATGTTTTAGAAGATATCAGTGAGATTGGTAAATTAACAAATAGTTTTGATAGAGCAAAAAAATTAGTTTCTGAAATGCAAGAAAAAATAGATGAGATAAAAAGCTTGATAGCTGATGTATCAGAGGAGGATAAGCCAAAAGTATTTTATATGGTTGGAAATGAGCCAATATGGTCTACTGGAAGTGGAACTTTTATAAATGACTTAATTGAGCGAGCTAATGGAATTAATATAGTTGCTTCCGATGGCTTAGAAGGTTGGCTCGTATATAGTTTAGAGAAATTAATAGAGCATAATCCAGATGTGATTATTGCTCCAAAATCTTTAGCTCCAACTCCAGAAACCATAACAAATGATGAAAGACTTTCTTCAATCAAGGCTGTTTTAGAAAATAGAGTAGTTATTGTGGATGATGATCCAGTACAAAAAATTGGACCTAGGATAGTCGAGGGGTTCCTACAAATTGCACAAGCACTATATCCTGATATTGAATTTTAAAAAATCAATTAATATTATAAAAGTATAAAAATGATATCATAAAATTTAGCTATATTTCCATAAAGAATAACTTGGAAAAAAAGAAAAAGCTTCTAAAATATATAATTTTTTTAATTATACTTTTAACATTAGCAATTTTTATTGCTACTTGTGTCGGTTCTGCCAATATTCAACCGAAGGAAATATTTACTATTTTAATCAAAAATATTCCATTTTTTGGAAGTAATTTAGCAATAAAACAAGTAGTTTCTCCCAAAAATGAAACAATAATTTGTCAAATAAGACTTCCAAGAATTATTTCATCAGTTATTGTTGGATTTGTATTGGCAGCTGCTGGAGTAATATATCAGGGTATATTTAGAAACCCTATGGCAGATCCTTATATAATTGGTGTTTCATCAGGGGCATCACTTGGAGCAACTATAGCATTTATTTTAGGTTTAGGAACTGGATTTCTTGGAATATCTACTGTTTCAATAATGGCTTTTATATGTGCTATAGTTACTGTTTTCATTGTTTATCAATTATCTAAAATGGGAGAGAGGGTCCCCATAAGTAATCTTATTTTAGCTGGATTTGCTATTGGCGCTTTACTTAATTCTATGGTCTATTTTCTCTTGATAGCCAAAACAGATGATATGCAAAGGATTATTTTCTGGATGTTAGGAGGATTTACAACAGCAAGTTGGGATAAGATAAAGATTCTCACAATACCAATAGTTTTAACTTTTATTATTATCTTCTTCTATTTAAGAGAACTTAATATTTTAACTTTAGGAGACAAAAGAGCAACCCAATTAGGGGTTAATATAGAAAAGATAAAAAGAATTTTATTAATTTTAGCTTCAATATTAGCCTCATTAGGTGTGGCAATTGGGGGATTAATAGCATTTATTGGGCTAATTACACCTCACATAATGAGATTAATTGTTGGTTCAGATAATAGGATTTTATATCCAACATCAGCTCTAACTGGTTCCCTAATTTTAATTTTTTCTGATACTATTGCAAGGACTATAACATCACCGAGAGAGATTCCAGTAGGAATTATCACTGCAGCAATAGGTGCTCCATATTTCCTATATCTTATGAAAACTAAGGGGAGAGAGATTTTTAAATAAAATATGTTGTCATTCTAAGAAACCTTTAGAGCCTGCCCTCGAGCAAAGCGAAGGGTTGCGAAGAATCTTATTGTGAAGAAAATTAATAATTTTGAGCTTTGGGTATACTTTCTTGACTG
Source organism: Actinomycetes bacterium (assembly GCA_023129485.1). Lineage (GTDB taxonomy): Bacteria > Actinomycetota > Humimicrobiia > JAHJRV01 > JAHJRV01 > JAHJRV01. Next base: position 37,904 of record JAGMBY010000036.1, read on the forward strand.
AAAATGTCTTCGAAAGTATACCACAAAGCAATATAAAAAATTGAAAGACAAGAAAGATTTTTAAATAAGAATGGAAAAATCGGATTTGATTTTAAAAAATATAGATTTTTCATATGATGGTTTATCTGTTATTCAAGATGTAAGCTTCACGGTTAGACCTGGAGAAATATTAGGAATTATTGGTCCTAATGGTTCAGGAAAAACCACCCTTTTAAACATAATTTGTGGGCTTTTAAAGCCAAATTCTGGAGATATTTTTATTCAGGATAAAAATATAAAAGAAATTCCTAGAAAAGAGCTTTATCAAATATTAGCTATCGTTCCTCAAGACAGTATTACAAGTTTCAATTACACAGTTTTGGACATCGTTTTAATGGGTAGAACCCCATATTTAAAGGGTAGCTTTTGGGAGAGGGAAATTGATTATGAAATTGCAATTAACTCCATTAAAGATATAGGAATATACAATCTTAAAGACAAATATGTTTCTCAGTTATCGGGTGGAGAAAGACAAAAAGTTACAATTGCTCAGGCTCTTTCTCAACAACCTAAAATTCTTCTTCTTGATGAACCTACAACACATTTAGATATAAATTCTAAGTTGGAGATAATGAATCTTATCACAAGATTAAACAAAGAACAGAAAATTACAGTAATAACTATATTTCATGATATAAATTTAGCAGCATCTTTCTGTCCAAGAATATTAATTCTTTCTAAAGGAAGGATTTTTGCTAAGGGGAATACTGAGGATGTTCTTACCTCTCAAAATTTAGAAGGTGCTTATAATATACCTGTGGTGGTGAAAAAGAATCCAATTACAAACAGGATATACACAACTCCAATAAATAGAGGATTTCTCAAAACAAAATTAGCTAAAAGAAGATTGCATCTAATATGTGGTGGCGGAAGTGGTTCATTAATAATGAGCAGTTTAAAGGTTTATGGTTTTCTTGTTTCATGTGGAGTTTTAAATGTGATGGATACTGATTATGAGACTGCAAAAGCTCTTGAAATTCCAATTGTTTCAGAAGCCCCCTTTTCACAAATAAGTAATGATACATATAAAGAAAATATAGAAATGATTAAATCTTCTGAAATTTTAGTACTCGCAAATGTAGAATTTGGTTATGGAAATTTATCAAACTTAAAAGCTATTGAGCAAGCTCTTGATATTGGGAAAAAAGTAATGATTTTACAAGAAACCTCAATTACTGAGCGTGATTATACTGAAGGAAAGGCTACTGAGATTTATAAAAGAATTATAGAAAAGGGAGCAATTTTAGTCCATAATGTGGAAGAACTATTCAGATTTTTATATTAATTTTCAAACCCATTTATTAGAATAATTTTAATTCCTTTAATATAATTATGCTATTTAAATTATTATATTAATTCCAAACTCGAATTTCATTTTTAGATTTATTTAATATCTATTATGAAACATACTCGATTTATACTTCGTCAAATTTCTGCTAATATGAAAATATTTTAATTAAGCTAAATAAGAATTTAAAACTTATTATTAGATTACTAAAAGAGAAAAATAAAGTGTTAATTCAAATCATTAACAATAATTTAACTTATTAGCAATATATTTAATTTATTTTAAAATTAAGGAATTTTAAATGAAATGTTTTGAGGTAGATAAATACTTGCCAGCTTTTTTAGAAAAAGAACTTGAATTATCTATCAGGCAGGAAGTTAAGAATCATTTAGATGTCTGTGAAGAATGCAGAAATAAGCTAAATTGTCTTGAAAAAACTCTACTTGAGATGGATAGTTTAAAAGATACCATTTTTAAAGCTCCCTATTTCTTCACTGGTGGAGTAATGGGGAGTATAAGTAAATTTGGTAAGAAGAAATTCTATACTCCTGCTCTTGCAAAAACAACAGAAATTTTAGAGGAACTTATAAAAACTCCTGGAAGAAGGATTGCATTAAGTGCATTTTTAGTTGGGGCAGCTTTACTTATTAGAAATCAAACAAAAAATGTTAGAAAAAAAATAAAGACTTCAAAAAAAGTTTCAGATGGAAAAATTAGTAAAGAGACAAAAACTCTCCATAAATTTGCTTCATAAATAAAAATCTTATATCTATGATTTTAAGATTATCTATTTGTTCTTATTTAGGTGCTTATTTTGCCGGTTTTAAGACGATGATTTCTGTAATTACTGGAAGCTCTTTCTTCGTGAGTTCTATTTCACTTGAATCTAATTCCTTTACATTTTCCTTTCCAAAAATAAAAGGTTTTACATCCGAAATGGGAAAATCAAGTTTTGGAGTCTTAAAGTGCATAGGGATTATTATTTTTGGATTTATTTTTTTACAAAACTCTGTTGCTTGATTTGCATCTATCGTATATGTTCCCCCAACAGGAATTAATAGTACATCTACTTCACCAATTTCTTTAATTTTATTTTCGGATAAAAGATGTCCCAAATCTCCTAAATGACAGATTTTTATATCATCAATGTCAAAACAAAATATTGTGTTTTCACCTCTAAGCCTTCCATTTCTATCATCATGAAAAGAAGCAAATCCTTTGAAAGTAAAATGCTCTTTTTGATGTGTTCCAACCCCCCTGATAATTACTGGATTTCCTCTGATACTATCTGTATAGTTATGATCAGAATGTTCATGACTAATAGTTACATAATCAGCATCTTCAGTTATAGAACTATATTTAATTCCTCCGCCAGACTGATAAGGATCAGTAATAATTCTTATATTAGCATTTGAGGTAATTAAAAAAGCTGCGTGTCCTAACCATTTAATTTTCATTTCTTCTCCCTAAATATTAATTTTTCTAAATCTCCTTTAAATCTTCTATTATTCTGATTATTAATTATACTGATTATATCCTTTTGTTATTTGTTTCAAAATCTATTTATTATTGGTTTATTTAATCTTTAAAGATACCCTCATATTTTACCCTTTTATTATTAACTCCTCTAAAGGGATTCTTCTACTCTCTTTCTTTTCTTGTGGCATTTTTCCTAATGTTATAAGAGCCATTAATTCAAGGTTTCCTGGAAGATTTAAAAACTTCTCAACTTTTTCATGTCTATTTACAATTTCCCCTATCCAGCAAGTACCAATTTCAAGCTCATGTGCTGCAAGTAGAATATTTTGTATACATGCTCCTATTGATTGGATGCTTTTGATTCTATCACCTTGAAAATTTTTATCCAAAAATATCAATATATTGACTTTTGACTTTCTCAGGATGTTAGCATATTTTGTGAATTGACATAAATCTTCAATTCTTTGAGCATCCTTCATTATTATAAATCTCCAGGGTTGAAGATTTTTAGCAGAAGGTGCCCATCTACCTGCTTCCAAAATCTGATTTATCTCCTCATCTTTAATTTGTTCATCAGTATAATTTCTTATACTTCTTCTATTAAGTATTGCATTAAAAACTGGATATTCTTTCATGTTTGCTCCTTTAATTTAAAAGCTTTAATTTGGTAAGAGCTAAGTAAATCTTGTGTCATTGCGACCCTGAGTGGAGCGAAGGGGAAGCAATCCCAGAATTTAACAGTTTATTCTAAAGGAGATTGCTTTGTCGCTTACGCTCCTCGCAATGACAATAAGATATTAATCTCCTCGCAATGACAGCATTGACTGAATATTTACATTTTCAGATCTATATTAACTTTTTTTCAATAAACTTTTATAGTAAGAATTTTAATCAGTTAAATTAAAAACAAAAATTGCTAATGTAATCATAACTACTGCAAATATTGATATAACCAATATATTGATAAAAAATGGATGTGCTAAAAATGTCCTATCTTCTAACATTACATATCTTAGAGCATCTATACTATAACTTAGAGGGTTTAGATTAACTAAATATTCTAACCATTTTGGCAATTCTTTTAATGGAAACATTGCACCAGATAAAAAGAACATAGGCATAACTAAAAAATTCATTATCATATTAAAACCTTGCATACTTTTCATTCTTGATGCAATTAATATTCCAAGTGAAGTAAGAGCGAAGGAGGTTAATAAAATTAATAAACAAATTTTAATAATCATTGGAAAATTTAGTTTTATATGAAGCAAAGGGGCAAATATAAGCAATATTATTCCCTGAAAAAGAGATATAGTGCTACCACTTAGAGCTTTCCCAACAACTATTGATGTTCTTGAGATTGGGGCAACCAATATCTCCTTTAAAAAACCAAATTCTCTATCCCATACTATTGAGAATGCTGAAAAAAGTGAGGTAAATAGGACTATCATTCCTAATATTCCTGGATAAACAAAATCCATATACCAATCTCCTCCTCTTCCCCCAAACATTCCAAATGCACTAGACAGTCCACTTCCTAAAATAAATAGATAAAGTGAAGGTCTTGTTATACCTGTGATAAGACGAGGTTTATCCCTGAAAAATCTTTTTATATCTCTTAACCAGATTATGTAAATTCCTTTTAAATCTCTTATCATACTTATTTATCCTATTATTATTTATCAGTTTTATAAAAAATTGAGTTAACATTTTTAACATTTTCTTTAATTATTCAGTCTCTAACTCTTCCCATATAAGGAGAAGGAATTTTTAAATAAATTATTAAATTTAGAATTTTAGCGACGCATTCTCCCCATTTTAAAACGTTTTCTCATTCTATCTAAACCGCTTACAGTTTCCTCTCTTATTTTTTTTCCTGTCAAACTCAAGAATACATCATCTAAAGTTGGTTTCCTTGCACTTATTGAAATAATCTCCTCTTTAGATTCTTTTATAAACTTGGGGATGAATTTTTCAGAATCATAAACTTCAAACTGGATCTTGTTATTATAAAAAATTATATTTTTTACTTTTTTTTTCTTCAGTTCTTCATTTAAACTTCTATTATCAGAAGTTTCAACAGTTATAATATCTCCTCTTACCCTCTTTTTTAAATTTATAGGAGTATCCATAGCGATAATTTTCCCTACATCTATAATAGCTATTCTGTCACAATTCTCTGCTTCATCCATGTAATGAGTTGTAAGAAAAATTGTAATATTTTCTTTTTCTTTCAAGTCTCTAATGTATTCCCATACCCTATTTCTTGTTTGGGGGTCAAGACCTAAAGTAGGTTCATCTAAAAAAAGTACTTTTGGATAATGTATTAATCCTCTTGCTATCTCCAACCTTCTTTTCATACCACCGGAGAAGTTAAGCACCAAATCATTTTTTCTATCCTTTAGTTCTACAATTTCTAAAACTTCATCAATTCTTTTCTTTGCTATTTTTCTTTCAATGTTGTAAACCATAGCATGAAATTCTAGATTCTCCTTAGCTGTTAGCCAATCATCCAAACTTGGATCCTGAAAAACAAGTCCGATACATTGTCTAACCTTATTTCTATTTTTTGTAACATCATAACCGTTTAGAACAGCCTCTCCACTTGTTGGAGAAAGTAGTGTGCATAGCATATCTATTGTTGTAGTCTTTCCTGCACCATTTGGACCTAAAAAACCGAATATTTCACCTTCATTAACATTAAAACTCACTTCGTTTACTGCAGTTAAATTCTTGAACCTTTTAGTAAGTTTTTTAACAGATATAATTGTATTCAATTTATCTCTTTCTATTAGCACATATAATTATTTTAATATTTACAACTATTTTTCTTTACCCTCTTCTTCTTTCCAGCAAGGGTCATTATATCCCAATGCTCTGCATTTTTCTGGGTGCTCAATTGGATATTTACCTAAATAGCAAATATAACTTATCCTTTCTCCAAAGCATTGTGGAGTAGTTTTATCAGTTGTTACTTTTGAGGGTATTACATCCTCTCTAAAATGCTTGCAAGCCATTTTAAAAAATCACCTCTTAGTAGGAGATCATCCCTTTTAAGAATTTTCCTTTACATTTGTTATAGAAGCTTTATAGAGAATATGAAGAATTAGTAATAATTTATTCTTCTTTTGTTTCCTCTTCTTCAATAAAAGCTTTCTCCCGGATTTTTTCCTCAACTTCTTTTGCTTGTTTTATACCTGCTTCTATTGCACTGGAAATCCTTTTCTTTAAAGTATCAATAGTTGGACCCAATTTTTCTTTTGCTTCCTCGAATTTTTCTCTACCTTTTTCTGTTAATTC
>JAGMBY010000037.1 GCA_023129485.1 Actinomycetes bacterium
GTACAGGCTCCGCGAAGAATCTCATTATACTTATCTTTTTAAAAGGAGATTCTTCAGTCGCTATCGCTCCTTCAGAATGACAAGAACCTTTATTACATTATATTAATCTTTCAAAGAGCAAACTTTTAACCTATCTCGAGTATAGTACAATTTATATATTTAAGATTGAGAAGATAAAAGTTCCTACTGCAATGGTCAAAAATCCTGGGAGTATGAAAAATATAAGTGGAAAAAGTATTAAAATAGGAATCTTTCTAGCTCGTTGTTCCTCTTTTTTATGAACTCTAAATCTACAATCTTTTGCCTGATTTTCCAAAATCTCGGATATTGGGACACCAAATCTCTCTCCATTTATCAAAGCAGGAATAAAACTTTTCAATTCACTGCTTTCTGTTTTATCAATTAATTCGTCAAAGGCTTTCTGTTTAGGTTTACCCAATTTCAGATTTCTTACTAAATTTTTCAACTCTTTTCCTAATAAGCCAGTTGAATTTTCTACAACTAAATAAAGGGATCTTCTTAAATTCAGTCCAGCTTTACAACCTAAATTTAATTCATCAATTATATTTGGCAAATCCTGATCTATTAAATTACCCTCTTTTGAAATCTTTATCCTGAAATAGAAATCTGGTATAAAGAAGTAAATTACACTTAAAATAATAGAGGTCAGAATAAAGGATTTAATGGATTTGCAGCAAATAACTGAAATAGTTATAGCTAATGGAATAGATAACAACTTTACTAAAATTATCTTTTCCAGTACATCTTCGCTGAAATTTCTGTGAAATCTTTTATCAAAAAATATAAATTTTCTTATATTTTTTAACTTAAGGAATACTCTAAATAGTTTGCTTTTTTTAAATATCCTATTTACTGCTATAATATTTAATCCCTTGATATTTAGTCCACTCTTATTAACTTCTTTAGTATTTATACTTTCAATATTTATTCCTTTAGTGTCCATTCTTTTAAAGAATCTTGTGTATCTCTTCATAAACTTGTTAACTTGGCTATTTTTATATTTTGAATTTTTAATTTTATATTCTGTTAAGCTTCTTATAACTAAATAACCTATTAAGTTTAACAGTAGCCCTATTGAAACCATTATCACCCCTAGCGGTTTGGAAAAAATTAATCTTACCTGCTCACCTTCAAAAGCGTAAAATAAAGACAAATACCCTAATGGGAGGAGAGAAATTATATTTCCTGAAAAACGACCTTGAGTTGTAAGAATTCTTATTTCCTCTCTTAAATTCTGTCTTTCTCTTATCATATTTGTTAAAGAATTAAATATTTCAGTAACATTACCCCCAACTTTTACCACTATTTTTATTGCAGAGATAATTAAATTTATTTCTGGAATTCTCAACCTTCCTGCCATATTGTGAAAAGCTCTTAGTAGATCTATATCCAAACTTATCTCATTCATCAATCTTTTAAGCTCATCTCCTAGTGGTGGTTTTATCTTCTCACTACATATCTCCACCGAATTTCTTATAGTAAGCCCTGCCCTTAATGTAATATTCAACAATGATAAAAATTGCAAAATCTGACCTTCTATAAGTCTTTTTCTTTTATTTTTAAAGAAATCATTAACAGGAATAACTATAAAAATTCCAAATAATGAGAAAATCAAAGCCATCAAAAATCTTTTGGAAAATAGATAAACTATAGAACCAAAAATGCAACTTCCTGTCAGTGCTATTAGAAAGAGTGTTTTAGCTAATAAGTAAATCTCAAATCTTTTAGCAAATTCTTCATTAATATTCTTAAAGAGGTTATTTAATTTTAAAAATTTATACTTTGTTAAAGATTTCATCATTTAATTCAATACCCCGTAAAATTAGCTTATTATAGAAATTTGGTATATATCCAGTTGGTAAAAAATTACCTAGTACTCCACCATTTGAATTTACCCCCTCCTGTTTAAAAACTAAGATGTCTTTAACTTCTATCTCTTTATTGTTAAAAAGAACTTCACTTATATTGGTTATTCTTCTTTTACCATCAGGAAATCTATCCAAATGGATTATTAAATGCAGAGCAGCAGCAATCATTCTTTTAACTGAATTTGTTGACAGATTAATATCAGACATTAATGTCATGGTTTCCAATCGTGAGATTAAATCCTTGGGTGAGTTTGCGTGTACAGTAGCAAGAGATCCCTCATGTCCTGTATTCATAGCTTGGAGCATATCTAATGCTTCTTTGCCTCTAACTTCACCAATTATTATTCTATCCGGTCTCATTCTTAATGCATTTCTAACCAGATCTCTTATGGTAATCTCACCTTTACCCTCTATATTTGGAGGTCTACTTTCCAGTGTTATAATATGTAGTTGTGCTAGCTTTAATTCTGCTGCATCCTCAATTGTTATTAGCCTTTCATCTGGAGAAATAATTGTGGAAAGGGCATTTAAAAAAGTGGTTTTACCACTTCCAGTTCTACCTGAAATAATGATATTACATCTTCCTAAAATTACTGCTTTTAGAAATTGAACTATTTTATAGTTTAAAGTTCCGAGTTTTACTAATTGATCTAATGAAAACAATTTTAGATTGAATTTCCTTATAGTTATTACAGGTCCAATTAATGAAAGTGGTGGAATTATGACATTTATTCTTGAACCATCTGGTAAACGGGCATCTACCATAGGAGAGCTTTCATCAACTCTTAAGCCTAATGGAGATATTATTTTATCAATTAAATGATAAAGCTGTTTATCACTTGATAATCTAATATTTGTTTGGTAAATATGTCCTTCTTTTTCGATATAAATGTAATTTTTTCCATTTACCATAACCTCTGATATCTCATCATCATTAATCAATGGTTCTAATATTCCTAAACCTAAAATGGAGTTAATTAAATTCTCCATTAACATATTTATTTGAGTTTTTGATAATATAATTTTTTCTTGTTTAAGAAGATTTAAAATCTCCATAATGAGTTTTTCTCTTTTATCATTAAAATTAGACACATTTAAAATTGAGGAATCCAATCTTTCCAGTAGCTTATACTGAATAAGATTTCTTATTTCATTCAAATCCTCATGAGAATTCATTTTAGATAAATCTGATGAAGAATTGATTTGATTTTTCTGGATTTGATTTTTCATTTTTAATTAATTTAGGAATTTTTAAAATTCAAAATTTTTCTTGCAAGATCACCCATAGATCTAATTAATGATAAATCAGTTCTATTACTTAATATCGTCCCTTTTTGTTCAAACATTATTCCCAAAGTCAAATCTTCAGGTATTGTCTTAAAAATCGGAACTTTTAAAAACTGCTCTATATGTTTTAATGAAATAGCAGAAAAACTATCAGAACGATTTACAACGAGATGTGTAATTGCACCATTTTTTAATGAATTTATTTGTTCCAGTAGATGATTACATCTTATTACTGAAAGTAGATGGGGAATAGTAATTAATATTAACTCATCAGATACATTTATACCCGCTTTTGCAGAACATAGGTTTAGATTATTGGGTATGTCTAAAAATACATATTTATATAATTTCTTTAATATTTTAACTATATGATTTATATTACCTTCCTTAAATTCTTTTGCCTTTTCTAAATTGTTTGTAGAAAAAATAATTGATAACCCATTATTAGTTTTTTCAACAACATTTTCTACAGAAATATTACTCAACTCATTTAAAATTGGGGTTAAATCGCCTATATCTTTTGCATGATCAGTTTGATTAAAAATAGTTTTTATGTCTCCATTTTCTAAATTAAGGTCTACTAAAATAGCTTCACTTTCAAAATCGTTTGCAATATCATTCTTTGAACATATGACAGCAAGATGACTTGTAATAAATGTGGTCCCAACTCCACCTTTAGAACCTATCACACCAATTACTTTACCTTCAAAATTATCATCTGTAATGTAAAAATCTTCTATATTTAATGGCTTATACCTGGACATCTCTACATTTTCAATGTTCGAATTTTTATTACTCATACTTTCATCTTTAAATTTTTTATTATCATCCATTTCTTTATGATTATTACTATGTGTAAAAATCTTAGATTAATTTCTTATTTAATTCCCCAATGTGCTATAAATTAAAGTTACAAATTATTAACTTGAAATTAATAATTCTTAGAAGGACATAAAGAAAAAAACAATTTTCCATTTGCCATTGCATTAGATATTTCTATAACTTCCTCAGGTAAGACCAATAAAGTTATCCATCTTTCAGAGTTAGAAATATCTACATCTAAAAAATTAAAATCTGAATTACTCTCTTTCCCCTCATTTTTTCCCTTTAACTCCCTACCTGTTGAAATACTATTATTGATATCAAGTACAATTTTTGCTGGGGCAATTAATCGAGTATTGGATAAATTTTCACTATTCCTATTAATATTATTTGTATGAAAAACAGCTATTACATCAACTTTATCGCCATACTTTACAGTTGATGGAATTAAACTTTGATTATCGATGGGAAGTGTTATTATTCTATTTCCTGGTGGAATATTTTCAGGAAATGCAATTAAATCAGTGCCGCTATCATTTATCTTTGAAATTAAAATCTGTTCACCTCTATAAATTGGATACCGTGCTACCTTTCCTAAAACTAAACTTTTATCTAATACGGCATTTTCCAATATATATTTCTTTTGTATTTCCTTTATTGTTATCATTTCTTCACCAATTACAGTAGATACTGGAATTTTTTGTTTTGCAATTACTACATTTAAAAAATCACCTTCTTTTGGGATCTTATCTTTTAAATTAGAGATATGCCTAAAAATAAAAAAAATAAATATTATGAAAATCAATATTGCAATTGATAGATAAAGTTTTTTACTTAATGGTTTTCTTAGTTTTTTCAATTTTTTAATTTCAAGATCATTGCTCATTTTCTTTGTTTTCATGATTTTCTTAGCATTTTATTCTCAATATTATTATTTAAAAATCATTATTTTTATTAATCAGATTATCTGTATTTTTTAGATTATTTATAATAATGTGTATTTGTATAAATATACTTATGTATATATTAACACAATTTCTTTTTAAAGTAAAGGATAAAAAGTATGGAAATATAAATCTTTTATATTAATTATTCATATTAAATATGGAAATATAAGAAGAAAAAGATGATGAAAAAAGGAAATATTTTGAAATGTTTTACGCAATTAGAAATACAACCATAAAAAATAATCACCAGAATGTGACCATTTTTTATTAATTTGACTTAGCAAACTAATTTTTATTTATTTTTTTATACTATATTATCTAATTCTTTTTCATATTAATAGATTATATTATTAGATATTAAAATTTCCTATAGAAGTTCAAAACGTGCTGTGAAGAATCTTAGTTGTGCTGGTTCATAAACCATCTTAAGACCTTTTAAATTATCTCTATAACCATAAACTTCGGCTACAGATTCAGCAACTACATCCATGTGAAGATTTGTATATACTCTACGAGGTATAGTTAATCTAACAAGCTCAAGTTTGGGATACTTATGATCCCCCGTCTTTTTATCTCTTCCTGCGGAAATAATTCCCCTTTCCATGCTTCTTACACCTGAATCTATATATATTTCAGCAGCAAGTCTTTGGGCAGGAAATTCATGTTGAGGAATATGGGGAAGGAATCTCTTAGCATCAAGATAAACTGCATGTCCACCAATTGGTGAAACAATGGGAACATTTACATTTTTTATCTTATTTCCTAAATATTCAACTTGACTAACTCTTGCAGCAATATAGTTATCATCCACTGACTCATATATTCCTCTCGCAACCGCTTCTAGATCTCTTCCAGCTAAACCTCCATAGGTTGGAAATCCCTCAAAAACAGGGAGAAGAGCTATTCCTTTCAAATATAGATCATAATCATTTAGTGCTAAAAATCCACCAATATTGACCAACCCATCTTTCTTGGAGCTCATAGTGCAACCATCTCCATAGCTCATCATTTCTTTTAGTATCTCTTTAATGCTTTTATCTTGATATCCATTCTCCCTCTGCTTGATAAAATACGCATTTTCTACACATCTTGTTGCATCATAAAATATTTTAATTTCATATTTATAACATAGTTCACTTACCTTTTTAGCATTTTCCATAGAGAAAGGTTGACCACCAGCCATATTTACATTCATCTCAAAGCTAATATATGGAATTCTCTCAGCTCCAACTCTGTCAATTAAGCTTTGCAATTTATTTAAGTCAACATTTCCCTTAAATGGATACTCTGACTGAGGGTCATTAGCTTCATCAATTATGACATCCACAAAAATTCCACCAGCTCTCTCCTGATGTTCACGAGTTGTTGTAAAATACATATTTCCAGGAATAAAATCACCTTGATTTATGGTTATCTGAGATAGTATGTTTTCAGCACCTCTTCCTTGATGAGT
>JAGMBY010000038.1 GCA_023129485.1 Actinomycetes bacterium
TATATATTAGTAAATCATATTAAATGTGCGGATTTTGAGATTCCATTTAAAGATGGAGAAAGATTTGGAAACATAGAAATATTACCATATTTAAAATATTTGGAAGATAAAAAAATAATAAGACATGTAGGAGAAAAGTGGCACTGGACAAGTGAGTCTTATCCTGCTGAGGATATAAGTTTGCGAAGTAGTTCATCAGATTCTTTTGTTATTCAGAATAGAACAAACAATCATGAGGTTATAGGTTATGTTGATGCAGATACAGCATTTGAACTAATACATCCAGGTGCAATATATTTACATCAAACACAACAGTATGAGGTAGAAGATTTAAATATAGATAATAAAATTGCAACAGTTGCTCCTGTAAATGTTGATTATTATACCTATGCTGTAACAAAAATAAAATTAAATGTGCTCTCAATAGATGAAAAAGATTATCTTAATAAATATCAAAAAGAGTATGGGGATGTAAAGGTAACTTCAACAGTTACTGCATATAATAAGTTTAAATTTTACACAAGTGAAATTGTTGGTGGCAATAAGCTTAAGCTTCCTTCACAAATAATTCACACAAATTCAACCCAGATAGGTATAAAACCTTCACTTTTGGAAAGAGCAGTATTTTCAGGTGGAAAGTCAAAAGATGTTTTAAAGGCATCAGCAATTCTATTGGAAAATGTAGTACCTCTTTATATATTATGTGATAGAAAGGATGTCAGGACTCATTGGGAATTGAAAGACGAAATAAATGAACTACCAACTATATATTTCTATGATTATGTTCCAGGTGGAATGGGGCTTTCTGAAAAACTTTATGAAATTCTACCAGAAATTTTTAATGCAGCCTTAAAGCTTATAAAGGGTTGTGATTGTGTAAATGGATGCCCATCATGTATAGGTCCTATCTACGGGAAAATGGGAAATCTTATAAAACAAGGCACAAAATTTATATTATCTGAAATGGTAAAATTAAATGCATAAGGATTTAAGAGATTACTTAAGAAAATATAGTAGATATGAATATGAAGAATACTTAGACAGCCAACCAAAATCAATTAATGAAATAGTTGATGGCTTCTATCTGAATACAGCTTTCGGAAAAATATTTGTTGCTAAAAAGGAATATCTCCCCGATTATTATCATGGAGATATACCTCTTAAAAGTTATTTGAACCAATCGCCAAAATCATTGGCATTGATTACAAAAAATGATGAAATAAATAAACTAGATTTAAGAAAAGCTGTTTTTATCGATACTGAAACTACAGGGCTTTCTGGTGGGACAGGAACAGCAGTATTTTTAGTTGGTCTCTTATTTTTCAAGAACAATGAATTTCAAGTAAGACAATATTTAATGCAGGATTTCGATGAAGAACTAGCGATGTTAAGTGCTGTAAAAGAGATTTTTAAAAATTTTGAATTTATTGTTTCTTATAATGGTAAAGCATTCGATATTCCTCTCTTATCAACAAGATATCTAATAAATAGAATGTCAGATAAGCATTTGAACCTACCGCATGTTGATTTGCTTTTTCCATCAAGGTTTTTATTTAAGAAAGATTTACCAAATTGTAGATTAAAGACAATTGAAAAAAAAGTTTTAGGTATATGGGAAGATAGAATTGGAGACATTGATAGCTCACTAATTCCACATATTTATTTTAATTTTTTAAATACTAAAGATGCAAGAATCTTAAAGTCAGTTTTACAACACAACATAATAGACCTTGTGTCATTAGTAACTTTAACTGCAAAACTATCATCTACAATTAAAAATTACAATGATATAGATTTAAGCCACAATCAAATAAGAGCACTCACAAAAATATTTTATAAAAAGAAAGAATTTAATAATGCAGAAAAACTTATATTAAGAGCTATTCAAAATGCTGATACTAAAGAAGATTTAGAAAAATGTAAAATGTGGTATGGTTTTATTTTAAAAAAGATGAAAAGATTTGATGATTCAGCCAAAATCTTTGAAGAACTTGCTTCAGATGGCATAAGTGAGATTGAGATATATAGACAGGTTGCTATTCATCAGGAACATCGAAATAAAAATTATGAAAAAGCAATTAGCTTTTGCAATAGAGCATTGAAAATTATGAAGGATGAGTACTACATAAGAAGAAGAGATTATTACATTAATGATATAAAATATCGACTTTCAAGGCTTTATAGAAAAAGTGCAAGAATTGATAATAACATTAGAGAATAAAGGGGGCTATTATGAGTAAGATTGATGTAAAAATTAATTCGAGTTTATTTCCAATAGGTGTGTTTTTAATATCCTGTGGAGAGATTGGTAAGAATGCAAATATAGTGACTATGGGTTGGGTAATCCCAATTTCGAGTAATCCTCCACTTTTAGGAATCTCTTTAAGGAAGAAGAGACACTCATATGAATTAATTAAAAAATCTAATGATTTCATAGTTAATATACCAACAAGAGAAATTTTAAAAGAAACAGATTATTGTGGAAATGTATCAGGAAGAGATGTTAACAAATTTGAAAAAACAGGATTAACTCCCATACCTGGAAGAAAGGTTAAATCACCTCTTATAAAAGAATGTCCTATAAACTTAGAATGTAAGATAATAAAAGATATGGAGTTAGGAGATCATAATTTTATTATTGGTGAAGTTGTTAGCAAAAGTGTAAATGAAGAAATTCTTAATGAAAAGGGGAAATTAGATATAAATAAAATGAACCTTTTCTCCTATGGCTCAAATAGATATTTTGATGTTGGAGAAGTAATTGGCAAATGGGGATTCTCACTTAGGTAGTTTATCTTTATACTTAAAGTTAAATTAAAAATTGCAGTTTAGGAGTTTGGTATTGAAAAATTTATAGGATAAATTATCAGAAAACCTTCTAAATTTTAAAACTGTAACTTGTTATTTTAATATTTCGTCAAAAATATAAATAGATATTTTTGTTTATAATTTTACATTTTAATTTATTTTCATAAATTATAATTTCAATAATATAATTTTAAATAACATGATTCTATTTTTTTAGACTATTAAAAATTGGTCTATAATGATAGAATAAAAATTATTCAAAAGGTTATTATCTTAAATTACTTTCACAAATAGGAATGTTTTTCCTATTTAAATATTGTTTTTTTTCTTTAATGATAGAATAAAAATTATTTAATAAATAAAAATAATATCTTATAAAAGGATTTTTAATGGTGAATATTGTAAAAATTGTCACAGACACTACATCAGATTTACCCTCTGAAATCTGTAAAAAGTTGGATATAAGTATTGTTCCATATTACTTAAACTACAAAAGACAATCTTTAAAAGACAGAGTAGATATAAAAATTGAGGAATATTACAAAAGATTAAAGAATATGGAAATACCTACTACATCAGTTCCATCTGCAGGAGATATATTACAAACCTATAAAAAAATTGCAAAAAAAGGTGTGAAAATCATTTCACTACATATCTCCTCAAAACTAAGTGGTATTCTTAGTACAGCCAACACTGCAAAAAATATGTTTAAAAATGCTGAAGTTCATTTATTCGATTCACTTACGGCAAGTGGTGGTTTAGCACTTCAGGTTATTGCAGCAGCAAAAATGGCTAAAGAAGGTGAGTCTATAAAAAATATTCTAAATAGATTGAAAATAATTAGAGACAGAATAGAAACTTTTGCTATATTAGACACCCTTGAATATTTAAAAAGAGGCGGAAGAATTGGAAAAGTTGAAAGCTTTCTTGGTTCTATTTTAAACATAAAACCTATAATAAAGGTTATTGATGGTGAACTTCGACCATTCGCTAAATCTAGATCAATATCTAAAGCTATAGATACAGTATTAGAGAATATAAAAAAGAAGATTAAAGAAAATGTTCCGATTGAGATAGCAATCATGCACACGAATGCACTAAAAAAAGCAGAAGAGCTTGAAAGAAAAATTTTAGAAAAATTCAATTGTAAGGAAATTATTACATTAGTAGCAGGTCCTGCTATTGCAACACATACTGGACCTGGAGGAGTAGGAATTTCATATTATCCGGTCATTGAAGATTAAAGTAGATTCTATATTTTAAATTCTTGTTTAATATTTTTTAGAAACTGTTCTAAAATTTTCTCTAATGTAAGATCACCAACCTCCTTTAATTCATATTTAACTCTTACTGCTGGTTTATTAATCTTTATAAGTTTTAATAGGTTTATTGGAGTACCAACAACAACTACCTCACATGGTGAATTATTAATAGTTTGTTCAAGTTCTTTCATCTGTTCATCACCATATCCCATTGCTGGTAATATCTTTTCAAGATGAGTATATTTATTATATACATCTTTAATTGAACCTACTGCATAAGGTCTGGGATCAATTATTTCCTTTGCTTCCGCCCTTTGAGCTGCTATAAAACCTGCTCCGAAAGACATTTCTCCATGAGTTAATGTCGGACCATCCTCTATAACTAATGCTATCTTATCTTTAATCAATTCCGGTTTATCAATAGAAATTGGAGATTCAGCAAATACTATTTTTGCTTCAGGATTTACAGACTTTATATTTTCCTTAACATTTATAATCTTATCTGATGTAGCTGTATCAACTTTATTTATAACAACTACATCTGCCATTCTCAAATTAGTTTCTCCAGGATGATATAGAAGTTCATGTCCTGAGCGATGTGGATCAGCTACAACTATATGCAAATCTGGAAAATAAAATGGGAAGTCATTATTTCCACCATCCCATAGTATAATATCAGCTTCTTTTTCTGCCCCCATTAAAATCTCCTCGTAATCTACTCCTGCATAGACCACTATTCCTCTTTCGATATGAGGTTCATATTCCTCCCTCTCCTCAACAGTGCATTCATATTTATCTAAATCCTCATATTTTTCAAATCTCTGACATCTCTGTTTTACTAAATCCCCATATGGCATTGGATGTCTTATTACAACCACTTTTTTACCCAAATCTAAAAGGATTTTGCTAACTCTTCTTGATGTCTGACTCTTTCCACTACCAGTTCTTACTGCACAAACTGAAACAACAGGTTTTTTAGACTTAATCATTGTAGAATTCGGACCAAGTAAAACAAAGTTTGCACCAACTGATTGAGCTCTTGATGCAGAATGCATAACATGATTATGACTTACATCACTATATGCAAAAACAACATCATCAATTTTATTTTCCTTAACTAATTTTTCAAGTTCATTTTCGGAATAAATTGGTATTCCATCTGGATAAAGTTTTCCTGAAAGTTCAGAAGGATATTTTCTACCATATATATCGGGTATTTGTGTAGCTGTAAATGCCACCACCTTGTAATTAGGATTATCTCGAAAGTATACATTAAAATTATGAAAATCCCTTCCAGCAGCTCCCATTATTACTACTTTTTTAGATATCATAATCCATCTCCTCCTTTAATCAATTCTTTAATCATAATTATTACTAGTTATATATTTATAAATCATGTAGGGCAACCCTTTAGGGTTGCATTATTTAGCAAGGCTAAAGCCTTGCCCTACATTAAATTAGTTTTTTAGTCCAATGCTCTCTTTTGCTAATTTTATTGATTGTTCAGGATATCCGTCGCAAAGACAACCAATGCTGGAAAAAAGATATTGATTATCTATTAAAATATTTACATCTTTTGGAGGGAATAAAATTTGAGAAGGTAAAATCTTAGATTTAGTAATAATCTCATTAACAGTAACATCTGATTTTATGCTTTCTAATATTCTTTTTGCACCAGAATTTCTAACCAATACTCCGCCAGTTCCAATAATATATTTTATAGCCGTTAAATCTCTTCCTTTAGCTACATTTTTTCTACCAGTTGGTCCAAATAACTGTCTTATCTTTCCTGCATGCCTTTCAACAGCTTTTTTAGCTGCAACCTTCCCTAAAATCTCGTAATATTTTTCTTGCTTTTTATTTTGTGGAATTTGTTTAACTTTGGATTTGAAAGAATATACATCTTCAATTCCAATTTTATTAAATAGTTTCCTGTCAACAATTTTGATAACATTTTCAGCATTGTAAAAAACTCCTAAATCACCTTCAACTGTTCTTTTACTATGTGGTTCTGGAGAGATATTAATTTGCTGAATTGAAGGTGAACCATCAGTTATGGAATGTACATCAGTAGTTGCTCCACCTATATCAATAACAATTAAATCTCCTATCTCATCTGCTAAAAGGGATGAAATTTTCATTACTGCTCCAGGAGTAGGTAGAATAGCTTGATTAACCATATCTCTTATTTTTTTCATTCCAGGTGCTTTTACAATATGTTCTTCAAAAACTTTTTGAATTATCTCCCTTGCTGGTTCCACATTTAATTCATCAATGCTGGGATAAACATTATCTACAATATATAATTTTTTATTAGCATTTTTTAGTATATACTCAACTTCATCAGCAGCAGTGATATTACCTGCATAAACTATTGGTGATGAAAGGGGTGTATTTGAAATAAGTTTAGCATTTGTAATAACTGTTTTTTTCTCACCATAATTAACTCCACCAGATAAAATGATGATGTTAGGATTAAGTTTGATTAAATTATCTAAATCAAACTTAGATAGTATACCAGCTGTTACCATTCTAACTACTGCACCAGCTCCAAGAGCAGCCTCATTTGCTGCTTTAACTGTCATCTCCTTTACTAAACCATGAACACTCATTCTAAGCCCACCAGCAGCACTACTTGAAGTATAAAAATTTGACCATGAAAGTTCATTTATATTTAAACTTTTTTTTAGCTCTTCAATAGCATCTTCTAATCCTATTGTTACATCTCCATCTTCAACAGTAGTTATGGCTTCTCCTCTACCTAAATATAAGAGATTGTCATTAATATCAAAATTAAAAGCATTGACTTTAGTTGTTGTACTACCAACTTCTGCAACTAATATATCGACCTTCAAAATCGTATTTTCCTTCTAAAGACTATTATAAAAACTAATATTGAAAATATAAGATTAACCTTCACATAAACCTTTAAAATTTGTGTGTATTTTATTTATTAAAATAAAAAAAGAGTGAAAGGTTTAAATTAATAATCCTTTTAAACAATAAAAAGTTATGTGATAAATTATTAAATTACTTATCTTTTATCAATTTTCTGATTATAAATGAAGCAACATCAATTCCTTTTGTTCCTCTACCAAAGCCAGCATCCAATCCTTCTTCCTTAGCCATCTGATCTTTTATTTGAGTACCACCTGCTATTAAGATAACCTTATCTCTTATCCCTTTTTCTACTGCTAATTGGTTAAGTCTTCTGATATTTATTCTATGAATTTCGCCATGTGTAATTATTGTACTTATCAAAATTATCTTGGCATCCACCTCTATTGCTGCATCTATTACTTTATCAATGGATACTGATGTACCAAGGTAATAACATTTAAATCCAAATTTCTCTATACCACCATGTTTTATATCTATAATCTCTCTCATTCCCACTGAATGTTCATCCTCTCCAACTGTGGCAGCAACAACTTTCAAATCTTTCTCTCTTACAATACTTTCTATATATTCAGGTTCTAAATTTGGAATAATTTCAGGCATTTCTATCTCTTCTAAGTCAATACTGAAAGGTACCATCCCTTTTACCTCAACATAGGTTCCTTCAGCTGGATGCATTATCTGTTTATGAACAACCTCTGTTTCCTTTAATCCAAACTTTCTTGCAATTTCTAGTGAAGCAAAATGGGATGTTCTCTCATCTACCGGCAAAAACATAGCTAATACTATTACACCATCACCAGCCCACTGAACCTCTGGCTTAATTCTGTTTTCTGTTCTATATTCCTCACTTTTACTAAGTCTTATATTTACATTATCTACTTCATCAAGTTCATCAATATATGAAATCTTTTCATGAACACAAAGTGTACAACCATCTATTAAATCACACACCTTATTATTTACTCTCTTACCTGTTATCTCTTGAGCTAATGAAAGATTATTGTAACCAAAATGACAACAAACAGGAGCAAAATAATCTTTATCCCTCTTGATAATAGTTCCTGCTGCTACTCCTCCATCCTTATACCTGATAATTCCATCATTAGCTCTTTCCGGATAGCATCCAGAGTCTACAAAAAATCCCTGTTCTACAGCTTCAAAATACCCACCAACTTTGAGTATTTCCTCTAGAAAAAGGATAGCTCTTTCTTTTATCTCTCTTACCTTTTCCTTTAGTATACCTTCATTTTTAATTTCAACTAATTCTTTAATGCTATCTAAAGCGATCAAAGTCTGTTTCGCTGTATTTACACCATGAATACTGTTATAGTGCCATGGAACATTCCTTCCTTCATCAGGTGTAATGGTACTTTGTAGGTGAGCGGATGTTAATCTTGAAATTAAAGAATTTAATGTGTGGGAAACAGTAACTTCTCGAGTGCACGATTCCATATATCTGGTATTCATTTGAGCTCTAAAGATAAAATCTTCGAAGAAATCTCTTAATGCAACAGCATACGGCAAATCTATCTTAATACACGGAGCAGGAGCAGATGTTGGAGGAACTGTCGATAAAGCAATTAAATTTTTTGGCATACCTGCTTTAATTGAAAATGCACAGTTTATAGAATGTTGAACTAATAATTCTGGCATCACCTTCCATGCTTGCTTAGCAGTAGCATTAGCATTATGAGCACCATCAATCTGAAGCATTTTAGCATCAGCCATTATTTTCTTAGCCTCAGCAGCATCAACAAAAGAACGGTACATATTAATTCCTCTATATAATATGTTATACTGTGGATCCTGGTGAGCTCCATTTACACCTTCTTCATTAAATAACACTGCTATTTCTGGTCCGGCAACTCCACTTACATAAGAATGAAAATTAATTGGTCTTCCAACTTCATCCTCAATCAAATCTAATGCTTTTCTTGAAGCCCTTACCTGTTTTCTTGTAATTGGAACACCACCTACCCCTTCAGGTGTACCTTCAATTAAACCATCAAAATGACTTTGTCCTGCTGTTCTTATAACCATTATATGATCAGCACCATGATATGCAGCCATTCTGAATCTTCTTATATCATCCTCAAATCTTCCTGAGGCTATTTCAGATGTTATTATGCAATCCGGTTGGGGATCAATATTTCCAAAATAGTGAGCTGCTGGAAGAGGCTGACTATTTTTTAAGTCTTCTGAGACCTGGCCATATATAAATTGTCCTATTTTTGTTCCTTTTGGAAGCTTCTTTCTCCATGTCCAGCCCTTTCTTCTAGGCTTATATTTATCCAAATCCTTTAATATCTTCAAAACATCTATCTTTTCATCAGACTTTAAGCTATACTGCTTCCTATTATTTTTATTTTTTATTTCACCCAATTTATATTCTCCTTTTTGACTTTATTTAAATTAAAATTTAAAAACATGTAAAAGTAACTTTTTTATATGCAAGACTTTAGCCTTGCCCTACTTTTATAAGTTTGTTTCTTAAACTTTTATTTTAAAAATCTCTTTTACTTTGTCTATTAATTCTCCGCTTGCTATTTTTTCTCCAGCTTCTTTGTAAGAAATATTTTCTTCTTTTGCCATTCTTAAAACTATATGACCTACTCCCTTTCCCAAAATATTTAACTCTAAACATTTGTTCACAATAGCCTTTGCCTGTAATGAATTAAAACCCATTCTTAAAAGTACTGACCTTTCAATAGAAGGAGATGTATATTCTTTAGCCATATCAACCATAGGCTCTACTACTTTATTAGCTAATTCCCAGAATCTTTCTTTTAATTCCTCGTTTGAGAGATCTTTTAACTTCTCCCTTCTTACCTCAAAATCATCCTCTCTTTTCAAATTAAACTCCTTTTAAAAATAAAATAGTAGAATAACTTTAATTTTCAAATTCTTTAAGTAAATCTTTTATATATTTGATATTAGTATTGGTTTCTTCTGCTAAGAAATCTATGTCTTGCTCAGTTAAATCTTGTGGTTTAATATTGTAATTTTTTAAAGTATTTCTTATATACGATTTTCTTATTCTATCTAAATCTACTTCTTTAACTCTTATCTGGCTTGGATGCTCTGGAATTACGATTTTTTTCCCTGGGATATTTTCTTTAGGATCTCCTCTATATATTTCTACACCTATTTTCTTAGCAAATGTAAGTTGAGCAGTAGGATGTTTACCAGCACCCGTATATTCAGTTTCCTGAACTACAATTATATTATCTTCTTGCATTTCCTGAGCAATATTAACTGCAGCAGCCAGTGAAATATTTCCAGCGGGACCTCTCTCAATACCTTCAAGTTGAGCTAACATTTCAGTGGCATAAAATACTTCTCCTTGGGTTACAGTAACATATCTATCCATGTATCTTAAAGCTCTTGCTGCATTTCGAGGAACATCAGCTCTATCAGGCCAGGTAGCAAAAGGGAATCCAAATCCAGTGTGTCCGGTTGTGAAAGACTTTCTGTTGAAATCCAAATCACTTGCCATATGAAGCCCAGTTAAGTCAACACTTGCAGCTATTATTTTTGTATCATTTGCGTCTGCTTTTAAAAGTCCTCTTGTTGTTCCAGTAACATTACCACCACCTGCATGAGTTATAACAACAGCCTCAGGAAATTTACCATATTTATTTTTCACATCCATTGCTACTTCATATCCCAATGTCTCTATTCCAGCAACTCCAAAAGGTGTATATAAAGAAGCATTAAAATATCCAGTTTCTTCTAGAAGGAGAAGAAAAACATAAAATAGTTCAGGTCCAACAGTTAATTGATGAACTTCCGCTCCATATGCTTCACAAGCTCTTCCTTTCTCAACTATCTCCGGCTGACCAAATCCCCGTGAGTCATAAGTCTCCTGAACTATTATGCATTTTAGTCCTCTCTTGTTTGCCTGTGATGCAACTGCTGCTCCATAATTACCACTTGTAGCAGCTATTACCCCCTCATAACCTAACTTTTTAGCATGATAAACAGACACAGAGGCTCTTCTATCCTTGAAACTTCCTGAGGGATTTACAGCTTCATCTTTAATTAAAATCTTAGCTCCATAACCAGATTTTGATAATTTTTTAACTAGTAGGTTAATATTATCTGGTTCAATCATTGGTGTATTACCAACATTTGTCTGACTTTGTATCTTAATAACTTCTTCCAATGAATATCCGGCTTTTTCCATCATGCTATCATAATCAAAACTAATCCCTGGAAGTTCAAACTGGTCATAATCAAGATCCAATGCTGCTTTTATAATCTCTCCTTTTCTATTCATTACAGAATTATAATCAGTCTTTTTATTATTCATTTTAATTTACCTCTTTATAAACAATTCAATTTATTAATTTATACTCAACTTTTTACTAATTACTTCTAATTTTCTATTTTTATTTACTTTATTTTACTAACAGAAAAACAGCAGAAAAAGATGAGTATAATATTTACATTTTTTATTCTTATTTCTTTTTGCTTTCTCTTCCTATAATCTCCCAAATTTCTCGTCCTATAGGTAATAATTCAGGAACTGGTTCTCCAAAATCATGTGGGTATACTGGATTTTTCATTTTTAACTTTCCTTTTATTTCTCTTCCTATTACTGTTCTAATAGTTACTTTATCACCCTTTTCTGCATCTTGTAATAGAAAACCTTTAACCATTTTTTTTAGAGGAACTCTCTGAGTTTCTTCAGGAACCTGAGGTGCTCTTTTTCCAGGAGGAAGAACTATTCTGCTTATTTGAACCCAATCACCCTTTTTTGCATATGACATTATTTTCTCCTTTCCTATACTTGCATTCTAAATATCCCTTTATAATCTACATTTAAAAATTAAAATATAAGTTCATATATATTATTTTAAGTATGAAATTTTTAAGTTTGAAATATCTTATTTATTATTAATCAAATTCTTATTATATTTTTAATTTTTATATATTTTATATACAATTAATCTGAATAATATGTCCTATGTAAAGACCTGACATCATTCTCTTAATTTTTTATTAACTCACCAAAATCTGATAAAACAGCATGACAAAATTGCATATCCATCATACTTTTTAAACCAGACTCTGAATTTATTACTTGTGGGATCATGTTTATAGCAATTGCAACAGTTCCAATTCCTCCCTGTATTTCTGGCTTGATTGATAAATTAATTTCTGGTTTACCTTTTATACTTATATAATCACCTGTTTTTATACCTTCTAATTCAGGTAGAATCTGTTGTGGATGTTCCAAGGTTATAACTACTTTTCCATTTTCTATCCCATAAGCTTTATGGTTACATCCTGCAACCATACCAGGTTTTACTAAAGCATGTTGGGTTTTTCTTAAAACATTTGATATTATGGGCTCTCTCGTTTGTTTTATCTCATTAAGTTTCCATCCTAAATATTTTGCAATTGTACTTACAGATTCTAAAAATCCTATATGACCAACAATAGTGCCATCACTTATTCCCTTCTCAAATTCCTCGATAGTTGTTCCAACTCCCTGGGTTCTCATTACAGTTGGACCATATGGGGATAGATCATTTATTCTTGATGCTTTAATTTCATCAACTTCTAAACATACACCAGTCAATGTGAGAATTAGTGTGTCTAAAACAAAACCTGGATTAATACCAGTCCCTAAAACGGTAACACCGTTCATCTTTGCTAAATTATCAATTTCTTCCGCTAGCCCTGGATTTTTAACCCATGGATTATACATCTCTTCTGATATTGTAATGACATTTATTTTCTTTTCTAATGCAAGTTTAATCTGATTATAAGCTTGTTTTACAAATGAAGTTGTACAATGAAGTAAAATATCCGCTTTTAGAGTTTCAAATAGAGACTTGGCATCATTAGTGACCTTAATTTTTAATTCTTTACCAAAGTTCAATAATTTACCTAAGTCTTTACCTCCTTTCTCCTCCCTTTTTGCAATAGCACCTACAATTTCAATTCCTTCCTTTTTAAGTAAAGCTTTTGCCATCATTGAACCCATATTTCCAAGTCCCCATAAAATAACTTTTATATTTCTTTTCATCAGTCCTCCTAATCTGAAATTGAAATATTAATTTTTAATTGAATAAGCAAATAAGTCCATTTACAATAACTGAGAGACAAAATACACAATACACAAACAATTCATGAATTACAAAATCTAATTTAGTTATATATATTATATAAAAAGATATTAATATAAATTAATATAAATCACCCAGAAATCTAGCTTTACTAATTTTATCATTTGATTATGTTTTGGTGTAATTCATTAAAAAGTGGTTTGGAATTAAGTTTGGGATTATATTAATTAACTCATATTATTAATCAATTTATAAGATATTTTAAAAAATAAATAGCACGATAATTGCGCTATAAAATTATAAAAGGATTGGGATCAAAACTGCTCTTTTTAACTTTACATAAAACTTTAAAGAAGTTTAAAAAAAGATGTGTTTTTATTAAAATATCAGAGAAGGAAATAAAATTTTTAAGCAAAAATTTACAATAACAAATAGAATATATAATAACCTCGCAATATGAATTGTATGATAATTGCGATATAAAATTGTAAAAGATTATGAGAGAATTTAAGGTCATAAATTTTGATTTAGTTGAATATAGAGAAGGTTTAAAGCTTCAAAAATTATGTGTAGAAAAATCACTTAATAATAAAACTGACTTTCTTCTTATTCTTGAACATTATCCAGTAATAACAATTGGAAGAAGTGAAAAAAAATCAAATGTTTTAATTAATGAAAAAGAATTAAAAGATAAAGGTATCTTAGTATATCATACAGATAGAGGTGGTGATGCTACATACCATGGACCTGGACAATTAGTTGGGTATCCTATTTTTAATCTTAGATTTTATAAAAAGGATGTTAAATGGTATGTACAAAGTTTAGAGGAGATTCTTATAAGAACCTTGAATGAATATGAAATAAAAGCAGAAATGATTCCTAAATTAATAGGGGTCTGGGTTAATAGTAAAAAGATTGCATCTATAGGGGTCAGAATTCAGAAATGGATAACCAGTCATGGATTTGCATTAAATGTTAATAATAATTTGACACCTTTTTCTTATATAATCCCTTGTGGAATAAAAGATATTGAAATTACTTCTATGAAAGAAATATTAAATAGAGAAGTGGATATGGGTAATCTAAAAGAAATTATTGTAGAAAAATTTAAGGAAATTTTCTAAATACGACTTTCTTCTTTTATCTATCTTAAGAATATCAGTAAAATTAATTCTTCCTTTTCCCTAAAATTCATTACTCTGGGCTTTCTTTGTCACTCTCTCCTTTTACAGCCCTAAATATATCTTTTAATACTTCCTTTGGCTCTTTCATCAATCTTTTTGGTAGAAATGGAATAAGAGGTGCAATAATTTTAACTAACTCTACCGTAAATCTTTTCGGTTTTGTTAAAACTCTATCTATAAAATCTTCTGTAAAAACTGTCATCAGTTCCCTTCTATCTAACTCAACCTTGCTTTTGCATTTCTCACATTGAACACCTCTTATGCGAGCTCCAAGATAATTTATCGTATGGGTTGTTTCTTCCCCACATTCAATACAATATAAAATCGTCTTAGTTTTTTTTACCATAAATTCACCTTAAAATATTATTTTTAATAATTCAAAATACTGGAGTTAATATTAATAAATATAATTATCTTGTTTAATTTAATAATTCAAATTTCTTAAATATTAAAATTATTTTTATATTAAAATTCATTTTTACAACTACATAAGAAAGAGATACACCATTATTTATCAAGTAATTATAGAATGTTTCAATTAAATTAATTTATCAGGTGCTTGCAAAATATCTCGTAAATATTGTAAAAATTTTGCTCCTATTACACCATCTGATACTCTATGATCCAAAGCTAATCCTAATTTTATTATTGGTTTTATTGCAATTTTAGCATCTTTATTTACAATAGGCTTCTTCGTTATAGCTCCCACAGCTAATATTCCCGATTCAGGAGGATTTATTATCGGAGAAAAATATTCTACTTGATACATTCCCAGATTTGTGATTGTAAATGTTGACCCTGTTACATCCTTCAGTTTGAGTTTGTTCTCTCTTGCAAGATTTACAAGATCAATTCTTCTATCAGCTATTTCTTCTAATGATAATCTATTAGAATTAGAAATAACGGGAACAATTAAGCCATCTTCTATTGAAACAGCAAGACCAATATTAATATCCTTAAAAATAATTATCTTTTCATCCTTTAAGGTTGAATTTAGAATTGGATATTTTTCTAATGAAAGGGCTGTGGCTTTAATTATAAAATCAGTATAGGAAAATTTTTTTTCTCCTATTTCTTTATCCAATTTATTTTTAAATTTCTCTAAATTGCTGATATCCACCTCAAGAAAGAGAGTAATGTGAGGAATTTCACTTGCACTTTTTGACATTCTTTCACTGATAGTTTTTCTTAAACCAGTGAGTGGGATTGTTTTTAAGATTTCTGGAGTTATTAGTTCTTTAGAACTTTCCTTTTCAATGTCCATTTTTTCTTCCTTTTTTAATTTTCTTTCTTCAACAACTCTCAGAATATCTGCTTTTACAATTCTGCCTTTAGGACCTGTTCCAGATATTTTTGATAAGTCTATTGACATTTCCTTTGCTAACTTTTTAGCAAGTGGAGATGCTAATATTTTTTTGCGCTTCACCTTAGTTATTTCTTCTTCCTTTTCTTTGCCTTTCCTTATTTCTCTTTCCCTCTCTTTCTCATATTCTATTATCTTTTTAATAGAAATCTTTTCCTTTTCACCAACTTTTACTTTTACTTTTTCTTTTTCTTCTTTTGATACTTCTAAGGGTGCTATCTTTTTTCTAACAATTTCCTCAGGTATCTTTTCATCCTCTTCTCCTATATAAGCTATTACCTCTGTAACAGGAATCTCTTCCCCTTCTTCTGCTAATATCTTTTTTAAATATCCCGTGTGATATGATTCGACTTCAATTGTTACCTTGTCTGTCATAATTTCAAGAAGCGATTCACCCTTTCTTACATAATCTCCCTCTTTTTTCAACCACCTTTCTACTATACCTTTTTCCATTGTCATTCCCAACTTTGGCATTATAACTTTATACATTTAATAACACCTTCTATGAATCATAAATTATTTACCCAATTAATTCTTTTATAGTATTTAAAAAATCATTATAACTTACCCATAAATTAATTCTTTTGTAGCATTTATGATGTCTTCAATTTGAGGAACAGCATGTTTTTCAAGATTCCTGTTATATGGTATTGGGATATCTAATCCACCTAATCTCCTAATTGGAGCATCTAAATAATCAAATGATTCACTTTCAGAAATCATTGCAGCGATTTCAGCTCCAAAACCACTGGTCTTACAGGCTTCGTGAACAATTATAACTTTCCCTGTCTTTTTAATAGATTCAATAATTGTCTTTTTGTCATACGGTTTTAATGTTCTTGGATCTAATATTTCAACACTTATCCCTTCCTTTTTCAATTCTTTTGATGCCGAAATTGCCCTCTGGACCATTATAGAAGTAGCGATAATTGTTAAATCTTCGCCTTCCCTTTTTATATCTGCTACACCTAATGGAATCTCATATTCTTCTTCAGGAACTTCTCCACTTATTTTATAAAGTAATTTATGTTCAATAAAAATTATAGGGTTATCGTCTCTTATTGAAGATATCAATAAGCCTTTTGCATCATATGGAGTACTTGGCATTACAACTTTTAATCCTGGAACATGAGTGAACCAAGCCTCTAAACTCTGTGAGTGTTGTGCTGCAGCTCCAGTTCCAGAGCCCGCTGGAGTTCTTATTACCATAGGAATCTTTGCTTTACCACCAAACATATACTTCATTTTTGCAGCCTGATTTACAATTTGTTCCATTGCTAAAGTTGTAAAATCCATAAACATTATTTCAGCAATAGGTCTCATTCCAGTTATTGCAGCACCTAAAGAAGTACCCACAATTGCAAGTTCAGATATAGGTGTATCTCTTACTCTCTCCTCTCCAAATTCATTAATCAATCCATATGTCACTCCGAATGCACCACCATAAATCCCAATGTCTTCGCCTATTAGAAAAATATTTTCATCTCTTTTCATCTCCTGTCGAAGTGCTTCTCTTATTGCTTCTGCATATGTTATCTTTCTCATTATGAATACGCCTCTTTGAAAACTCTTTTAACTGTTAAAGTTATATGATAAATCCAGAGTATAATATTTCTCACTTAGGAATATACCCCCTCAAATATTTCATCAACTGAGGGTTCTGGACTGTTGTTTGCAAAATCCACTGCTTTTTCAATAACCTCTTTTGCTTCATTTTCTATCATTTTTATCTCTTCTTCTTTTAATATGTTTTCAGAAATTAATCTTTTCTTAAATCTTTTTATAGGACATTTCTTCTTCCAGGATCTAATTTCTTCCTTTGAACGATAAAGATTTTGATCACTTTTTGAATGACCTTTCCATCTATATGTTTTACATTCTATCAATGAAGGGCCCTCTCCTTTTCTTGCTCTTTTCACAGCTTTTAAAACAAATTCATAGACTGCTAAAACATCATTTCCATCTACAACTTTCCCAGGAAAGCCATAAGAATCTGCTCTTTTTGCTATATCTTTTATTGCTATTGCTTTTTTCACAGACATAGACATACCATACATATTGTTTTCACAAAGAAAAATTACTGGAAGCTTCCAAATTGCTGCTAAATTTAATGACTCATGAAAAGCACCAAGATTTGCTGCTCCATCACCAAAAAAACATAAAATGACCTGTCCAGTTTTCCTCATCTTTATACTTAATCCTACCCCTGTTGATATTGGTATTCCACCACCTACAACTCCAGTTGCACCTAAATTCCCACTTTCAATATCTGCAATATGCATGGATCCTCCTCTACCTCTACAATAACCAGTCTCTTTTCCTAAAAATTCAGCCATCATAAGATTAATATCAGCACCTTTAGCAATACAGTGTCCATGACCTCTATGAGTACTGAGAATATAATCATCAGATTTTAATGCTGAAACTGCTCCTACTGCTACTGCTTCCTGTCCGATTGATAAATGCATAGTTCCATGAACAAGACCAAGAGAAAAAAGATAATCCACTTTTTCCTCAAAAAACCTTATCTTGTACATCTTACTAAGCATATCCATAAGCTTTTCACGAGCAAGTTTCATATAAATCTCCAAATTTATAAAATATCATTTAATTTTAAGACTTCACTTATAGCCTTGTTATCAGAGATTAATACATTTATATAACCGCCTCTTAAGACACCTAAAATCGCTGATGCTTTGGCTTTCCCTCCAGCAACACCAATTACATAATTAATATCTTTTAACACATCTGTATCTATTCCTATAACTCTTTCATTTAAATCCATTTGACATAGATTCCCATTTATATCAAAATGCCTAGCACAGATATCTCCAACAGCTCCTAATTTTCTAATTTCATTTAACTCTTTTTTATTTAAATAACCAGCACGAACAAGACTGGAAACGGTAGGATCCGTTGAACCAATTCCAACAATAGCAACATCAGCTTTCTTTACTTTTTGTAAGGCTTCTTTGACATTTTTTTCCACAATTATAGCTTTTTTAATATCTGCATTTTCAACAATTAAAGGAGCATGAAGATATCTATATCTTCCTCCTACTTTCTCAGCTAATCTTCTGGCAAGCTCAGTTCCATCTATATCTGGATTTTCAGCCCCAATTCCCCCTATCATCTGAATAACTTCTATGTTTTTATAAAATTCTGACTCAAATGCATTCACTACTTCATAAATAGCAGTTCCCCAACTCATTCCAACTATAGAAACCTTATTTAAAATAGTTTTTAAATATCTTGCAGCAATAGTACCCAACTTTCTTAGCATTTCCTGGTAATCTAGTCCATAGGATTTTAGTATTTTTACATCCTTAAGAGAAAACCTACTTCTAATTTCTTTTTGCAAATTATAATCTAATGGGATTTTATGTTTAACTTTTATCTCTACAATTCCTCCATTTCTGGCCTCTGTAAGTAGTCTAGATACATTTGAGCGAGAAATGCCAAATCTTTTGGCTATCTCCCTCTGAGTCAAGCCATCATAATAATATAGAGTTGCAATTTCTATCAAAAGATCTTCCTTATTCATAAAACACCCTTAGTATTGTTCACAAATGTGAATTTATCTCACATTTGTACAATAATTTTATCTTTTTTAAAAATAAAAGTCAACATTAAAGTGAGATATTTTCAAGCCAAAATAGAAATGTCCCATTTTGCATTGGCTAAGAGAGATTGTTTTTCTATATTTTTGTTATCTATTATGACTTATTCTAAATCTCCACTAGCGATGATCTACAGTAGGAATGTAAATCTTTTAGGTTTTGG
>JAGMBY010000039.1 GCA_023129485.1 Actinomycetes bacterium
GAAGAATCTCATTATATTTATCTTTTTAAAAGGAGATTCTTCACTTCGCTATCGCTTCGTTCAGAATGACAACAAATACAAATTAATTCATATTTATATTTTATAAATAGTAAACTGTAAACACCAAGCTTAAATAGTACAATTAATTGATAAATTAATATAATTCATAATCAGTATATCAATATAATCTATGATTAGAAAATTAACATAGATAATTTAAAATATATTATATTCATAAGACTTCAAAAAGAGGGAAAAGATTCATGACTAAAATAATGATTTTTGGAAATTCACCTCTTCCTTTTGAAAATGAGAAAAAACTATCAGCACTTGGTAAAAGGACATGGCAGTTTACTAAACCATTAATTGATGATGGTCATGAAGTTTGTTTAGTGTGTATGAGAGTAAAAGATGCCTACGAACAAAGAGAGCTCCCAGATTTACTAAAAAAGTGGGAAGAAAATTTTTTATTTTATTCTTTAAGTGAAGAAGAATTTAGAAAGCAAAAAAGCTTACTGAATATATATAATGATTTTTCACCTGATTGTATTGTATCAACAAATACACTTCCCTGCTATCAAGCTGTAAACTTAGGAGTTGAAAAACCTTTATGGGCAGATCTACATGGGCATGCTATGGCTGAAGCTCAAGCAAAAGCTGCAATAGATAAAAGTGATGAATTTCTATACAACTACTGGAATCAGGAAAAAAATATAATTGAAAAGGCAGATGTCTTTTCCTGCATATCCACACCTCAATTGTTAGCAACTATTGGTGAACTTGGAACAATTGGAAGATTAAATAGATTCACAAATGAATATGAATTTGGACATGTTATACAAGAAGGAATCATAAATGAGGATTTTTTACATGATAAAAAAGTTGTAAGAGGAAAATTCGTTGAAGAAGATGACTTTGTTATCTTATGGAGTGGTGGATACAATACATGGTGTGATATAGATACACTTTTTAAAGCTCTTATAAAAGCTATGGATATAAATGATAAAATAAAATTTGTTTCCACTGGTGGAGAAATAAAAGGTCAAGATGAAAAAACCTATCCTCATTTTTTAAATTTAATTAGAAATTCAAAATTTTCACAGAATTTTATAATGAAAGGATGGATTCCTACAGAAGATGTAAAAAACTATTATTTCGAAGCTGATATCGGTATTAACATTGATAAAAATATATATGAAGTGATGTTAGGAAGCAAGATGAGAATATTAGATTGGTTAAGAGCTGGTCTTCCCGTACTCACAACTAAGGTTTGCGAACTCTCTAAGATGATTGATAGAGAAAATATTGGCTTTACCTTCAAGCCAAAAGATGTTGAAGGCCTAAAACAGAAAATATTATGGATGGCTTCCAATAGAGAAAAAGTCAAAAAGATGGGAATAAAAGGCAAGAAATATGCTCTTAAGAATTTAAATTACAATGTAACTACAGAACCATTAAAAGAATGGGTGAAAAATCCTGCATTTGCACCAGATAAGGGAAAGATAAAAAGATTTGATAAGGAAAAAGACGTTCATATTTCTTATTTAGAAAAATTAACAAAAGAAAGACATGATGAGGTTTTAAAAGCACATGAGGATTTAAAAAAAGCACATAAGGAGATAAAAAATGTGCAAAAATATGTAAAAACGTTAAAGGAAGTAATAAAAACTAGAGATAGAGAACTTGAAGAAACAAGAGTTAGAATTAAAGAATTAGAAGCATTTTTAGATAAAATTCAAAAAACTATACCTTATAAAATATATGCATTTATAAAGAAATTTTTTAAAATTTAAAATATTTCTGGAGATAAATTTGAGAAATATAATAATTCTTGGAGCTGGATTATCAGGACTCAGTTGTGCCTATCACTGTAAAGATAATTATAAGATATATGAAAAAAGTGATAGAGTTGGTGGTTTGTGTAAATCTGAAAAAATTGAAGGTTACACCTTTGATTATGGTCCTCATATTCTTTACTCAATTGATACTTATGCAACAGAACTTATACATAAACTACTTAAAGGAAATCTATATGAAAAAGCAAGAGAAGCATGGATTTATCATAAAATTAATAACATTTATACAAGATTTCCTTTCCAATCTCACCTTTATGGACTTCCTAAAAATATAGTTAAAGAATGTGTTATAGGTTTGTTCGAAGCATATACAAATCCTGATAAGATAAAACCTAAAAATTATAAAGAGTGGATGTATAAAGTATTTGGTAAGGGAATCACTGATTACTTAATGGTTCCTTATTCATATCGGATATGGACAATTGGTCCAGAAAAGATGAATTACGATTGGATTAAAAGAAGAGTGCCAACCCCGGATATTGAGGAGATAATTGATGGTGCAATAAGAGATTCAAGTAAAGAAGCTGGATTTAATATAGAATTTTGGTATCCAATTAAAGGAGGTATTCAAGCTTTACCAGAAGGTTTTTTAAATTATTTAAAAAATATTTATTTAAATTCAGAAGCTACAAGAATCTATTTGAACAAGAAAAAAGTGGAAATTAACCATAAAATTAAAGAATCATATGATTATCTTATTTCTACATTGCCACTCCCAGAATTAGTTAAGATAATAGATGAAGTTCCTACAGATGTTAAAAAGGCTGCAGATAACCTACTAAATAATTCAATATATTGTGTAAATTTGGGAATAGATAGACCAAAC
This sequence comes from Actinomycetes bacterium, assembly GCA_023129485.1. Lineage (GTDB taxonomy): Bacteria > Actinomycetota > Humimicrobiia > JAHJRV01 > JAHJRV01 > JAHJRV01. The sequence goes on from JAGMBY010000039.1 coordinate 2,683, forward strand.
ATAACTGATAAACACTGGATATACTTCTATGAAGATGATTTTGTCTTTCACAGAATAAGCTTTCCTATGAACTTCTCTCCATTCACTACTCCTGAGGGTAAAAGTTCTATTTCCACTGAAATAGCCTATTCAAAATTCAGACCCTTGAGTAAAGACACTGTGATTGAAAAAGCCATAGAAAGTTTAAAAAAAGCAAATCTGCTTTTTAATGATGATAAGATTGAAGTAACTCAAATTTTAAATATGGAATATGCATATATTATTTACGATTTAGACCATAGGAAAAATGTAGATAAGATTCATAGTTTCTTAAAAGAAAATAATATTATTTCCTGTGGGAGATTTGGTGAGTGGGAATATTTTAATATGGACCATAGTATCATAAGTGGAAAAAAATCAGCAGGTAAGTTGAATAAATTACTCTACTAATATTTCTTTCTGTAAAAAATCTCCACCTAAATCAGAAAACCAGCTAAAAAATTCTTTTACCAAATCTATCTTTAGAAGATATTTACCCTCTTTCATCGGACTTTTTATATTAACTTTTATTTCTAAAATTTCATCAGGATTTATAGTTTTACCTAAGAAAGTTCTAATTCCTTCTATTGGTAAAGTCTCTCCTTTTTCATCAATCCATCTATACCCGATCCTAACTGGGTAGTTAGGATTTTCTATTTCATCCTGCCATGGAAACTTACTTTCATTTTGAATTTTTAAATTAATTGTATATATTTCATCTTTTCTCATCTTATCTGGAACTGTATCAGAAATAAATTTTACAGCGTAAAGATTTTTTTCTTCTTCTAAGCTAAATTCGGTTCCAAGATCAACTATACCTTCTAATTTACCCTTACTTCGCACATTAAAAATTAAAGCTCTTTCTCTTAAATCATAATAGTTTCCAGAATCTCTATCTTTTGCATAGACTGTTAGATAATAAGCACCTTCATTTAAATTTAATTTTTGAGAGAAAGTTACTTTAACCCTTCTATCTTTAATAAAAATCCCAGTATCTTTTCCTAACCAATCTGTATTTGTTTCATAAATCTTTGTTCCTTCCTCATCATCTATCTGCAACCCAAATACTGGATTTTTTATATTATTCCTGGAAAGAACTTCAGCTGCTATTTTAATTTTATCATTTGAATAAATGCTTTTTACGATGTTTAAATTTTTATCTATCAATTGAATATTGGTTATTAAAAGGTCACTGGTTCCTCTTCTCAAAATAATAGGTTTTTCCTTAACTGCCAACTCTGCTTCTTTCTGGGCAACATAGCTAAGATAGTCTCTAATTACTGCATTAGGTTCATCCTCAATAACAATATTTCCATCTATTAGTAAAATTGCTTTTGTGCAGTATTTTGCAATAGCATCTAAATCATGAGAAACAATAACTATAGTTTTACCTCTGTCTTTGAAATTCTGGATTACTCCCTTACATTTCTCTTGAAACATCCTATCTCCAACAGCAAGTACTTCATCAATTAAAAGAATATCAGGATCAACATTTATTGCTATTGTAAATCCGAGTCTGACATACATTCCAGATGAATAATTTTTGACTGGTGTATCTATAAACCTCGCTAATCCAGAAAATTTCACAATATCATTAAATCTTTCTTCAATTTTTTTTCTAGGAATTCCAAGAAGCGAAGCATTTAAAAATATGTTCTCTCTTCCAGTTAAATCAGGATGAAAACCAGCACCAAGTTCAAGTAAAGCTGAAAGAGAACCATTAACAGCAATTTTACCCTCTGTAGGTTGAATTATACCTGAGATCAACTTTAAAATAGTTGTTTTTCCAGAACCATTTGGTCCTATTATTCCAAATGTTTCACCCCTTTTTACCTTAAAAGAGATATCGTCTAAAGCAAGGAAGTTTTCAAATGTTGATCTTTTTCCACGAATTATAGTTTCCTTTAAACTGGGAATTACTTCATGATAAATTCGAAATGATTTTGAAACTGAATCAAATATAATAGTGTTCTTATCACTTATATCATTCCTATCATTAATAACATTCTCACTATTTATAGTATTTTTATCATTTTTAAAATCATCATTATTTTTCAAATTAACCATCTATATCTCCTCTGCAAACCGGGGACTCAATTTATTAAACAGATAATAACCAAAAAGTAAAATTGCCACAGATAGTGACAAACATAATAACAAGGTTCTAAGAGACGGAAAACTTAAAGATTCGGGAAAATTAACATAATAAAAGATATTTCTATATAAAATTGTGAAAACAGTCATTGGATTTACTATCATTAAATACCTGAATTTTCCAGGAACTATACCTATATCGTAAATTATTGGAGTTGCAAAAAACCAGAGAACCATAAAAATATTCAAAAGATGTTTAATATCACGAAAATAAACATTTATACTACTTACGAGAAGAGTTGCCCCAACTACTAAAAATACCTGTATAAGAATAATTAATGGTAGTAAATATAACAGTTTGTAAAATTTGTAACCCATAAATATCAAAAAAATAAAAAAAGCTACAAGTTCTAAGAGAAAATTTATGAAATTTGAAAATGTTATTGATAAGGGAAGAATCTCACGAGGAAATTTTATCTTATTTATTAGATGGCTATTTCCTACTATGCTGTCAATACCAACATTTAGAGAACTTACTAAAAAATTCCATGGTATTAATCCACTCAGTAAAAAAATTGGGAAATCCTTAATATCTGATTTTAAAACTATTGAAAATACAAAACTATATACTAATGTCATAATAACTGGGTTAAGCAGTGACCAGAAAATTCCTAAGATTGAACCTCTATATCTAACCTTGAGTTCCTTTTTGGTCAGATTCCACAAAAGCTCTCTATACTTATATAATTCTTTAAAATAATTAATCACAATATTTCCATAATAATTAATATTTGATTAAAGCTAATTATATATATTTATTATAAATTATATGAAAACATATAATTTAGTTAATCTACTAATTTATTTTTTCTTATTTAAAAAGGGAATATATTTTCCAAAAATAGATAGTAATCCAAATAAAATGAAAAAGCAAAATGAAAATATAATAGGTGGTTCAAAATGTCCAGTTTTTAAATACTTAATTTTAATATCATAATTACCAATTTTATCAATAAACCAAGCAGTACCATAATCTCTATTACATAATTTGTTATTTAACTTTTTTCCTTCAATGTAAGCTTCCCATTTCATCTGAAATGGTTTATTAAAAATCAAAAAGAAGGGACTTTTTACATTTACATCCACAACATATTCTGAGGAACTTATTTTAGAATATTCAATTTGGTTATCATCTTCAGTATAACTTGTCTTATTATAAGTTTCAGTACTTTTTTGTTGATTATAGTTCTCAGAACTTTTTATCTGATTAGAGGTTTCTGGATATTCTACCTTACCAGATGCCGTGCTCAAATTCGTTCCTAAATTATATACAAATTCAACAAACCTTGTTCCAAGATAATTAGTATTAAATGATGGGTTTACATCTTTAAAAGTAATAGTATGTTTACCTTTAGATAGTTGAATATCAGTAATTTTAATTTTCTCATTATTTTTAATTTTTTCTTCATTTTGTACTTCAGATAATTCATTAAATTTAGATAATTCATCGAAATAAAAATGTTGCAAGTTTCCATCATCAATTCTAAATATAATAGAGTCAGTATATTCTGACCATATGCTACTAATGAAGAATTCATATTTTCCTTCCAATGGAATATTAAATTCAAATGGTTCCGATACATAATTAAAGTATTTTTTATATAGATTCCTCTTAAGTTCCTTTGATAATTCTATTGGAATTATTTCTTCTTCTTGTTCCGGACTAACTACCTTCACAAACCTTAAAAGCGAAGGGACTCCTTGTTCAGAAAACCATGTTACACCTTCATCAATTAGATCAAACTCCAAAATATAATCTCCTGGTGTTGGTGGTGTTTTAACAATTGCTTGAATCGTTCTATAATCTTTTGGCGAAATAGATTTGGGAAGTTCAATTTTTTCACCTTCATATATGATATTTTCACTATAATTTTTTATTAAGCAAGATAAACATTTCTTAAAATCCTTATTTTTTTCACTATCATACTTAATTTCTTGTCCTCTATCCAAACCATACCAGCGATAGTGTAAAAGAACAGGACTTTCACTTTCTTTTGGCCATTTGACTGTTCCTAAATTTGCAACATCTATTGGAATAAAATAGGATTTGTTAGTTAACATCACACTTTTAGTCTTACCATTATCATCATAAAAAGCTCCATATTTTTGATCTTTAAATTTAATTTCAACAGGAACTATTATTTTACTTACCTCATCAATAAATTTTTTATTACTATCTCCTACTATCTCTGAAATTAATATGATATCTTCACCATCAAAATCCTCAAATCTTAAAATTTCACTTAAGGAATATATGTCACCTTCTATCCAGTAAATATTTCCTGCTGGATAAATCTCTTTCTTCAAAACTTTAATACCAGTATCATAAACAGTTGCTTCTTCAAACTGCTTGATTAGATCCAATTTTTCAAGATTATGAAGTTTATATTCTGCATGCTCAGGTTGATTTTCATGAGCTATAACATATTTGATACCATAGAATTTCAAAAGATCTATATCAGACGATTCTCTCAAATCATCCAAAATTTTTCGAATATCATCTGCATAGGTATGTAGATATATACCATTAAACATTCTTTTTTGATGTCTGAATTGATAGAAACTGTATATTGAATTTTCTATATGTTCCCTTGAAGCCAAAGGATACTCTACTATTATAAAATCCCCAGGTTGTTCTTTAATCCATTTGTAAACATCAGGAGTTTTTGAAAGATCCGTAACATTAAAGGGTGGAAAGTTAATAAATTCAAAAATAATAAATAGTATAACTACCATAGCAAATATCACTTTATATTTAACTGATTTTATTTTTTCTAAGATTTTGCTCATCCCAATACTTGCAATTACTATTAAAGACATAAGAATAAATGGATAAAATCTTGTATAAACTCTAAATATGGGAATTAACTTAAAAAGATAATATGATGGAAACTTAATTTCCTTACTCCCAATATTTACTATTGGGTCAAGTGAAATAATAACTGAAAAAATTAATAAAATAGTTAGATAAAAAAGTAAAAAATTCTTGTTCTTTTGTATTAAATTTGAATTATCGTCAGATTTTACTTTATTTTTACTGAAATATAGAAAATAAATTCCTATTAAGCCAAAAATAATAGATACATATCCTAAATATAATGTAGATTCTACTAAATTGCTGCCATGAAGATGAGAATAAACAAAATTTGAAACAATTTTATTAAAAAATGGATTTCCTACAGAAGGAATAAAATATTCCCAGATTCTTGCTGAATATATTTCTAATTGAAATAGATCTCTTGTAAAATCTGTTGGTTCCTTTTTAATGGCAGTAAACAGAGGTAAAAGGTGAGGAAGAACTATAAGAACAAAAACAAAGCCTGCTAAAACAACCTTTAAAAAATATGAAAATGATATTCCTACTTTTTTTTCTTTTACTATTGAATACAAAATTTTCAACATAAAAAATAAAATTGTTAAAAGAATAGTAAAGAATCCATAATAATATGACATCAAGAAAAGTAATGAAAAGATAAATCCCCATATAATTGCGCTTCTAAAAGTTCTTTCTTTATTAAATTTGAATAGAAAAAGAAAATATAGAGGAATCCACCCAATTAGAGAAAGTAGAATATGTCCCTGAATTCTAAGATAATGATATGGACAGAGTGAATATATTAAACCAGCAATCATACTAATGATTTTATTTTTTGTAAAATAATGTATGAGGAAATACATTGTGATTGCTGAAAATGGAAAACCCAAAAAAAGAATGATATTGTATGCAGAAATTTCTCCAAATATATTTGAAAAAATAAAAACTAAAGTATCTGTGAAATGGTATGGTGTTGTATTGCTATAATCATGACCAAAAGGGGTTGCGATAATTGGGCAAAACAGATTTGAAATATTATCTTTCCAGGCTTTCTTAAACCACCATGTATACCAGATAGTTCCAGATGAATCACTATGATACCCAATGAAGATAGAATTTAATTTTAAAATAAGAGGATATGTCCAGATAATGCTTATTAGTATAAAAAAAGTGAAGATTATAATTTCACTTTTATATTTTTTAAACCAATTTTTTTTATTCAATTTAATAATTATTAATAAATTCCAAAATAGTTTTTTATTATAAATAAAAAGGTTTTAGATAACACTTTCTAAAAAATATAAAAATATTTCATAATTTGTAATAATTTAATATATATAATCTATAAAAAATTGCAGCTGTATCCCATAAAACATTAAATATTGCATTAAGACCTACACTTCTAAATTTCTTTGGTTTAAACACTAATTTTACAGGAGCATCAACGATCTTATATCCAAGTTTATGAATTATAAGTAAAAGTTCTAAATCAAATGCAAATCTTTTTACTAATATTCTTTCAAAAGCTCTTTTAAGTGGTTCAAATTTAAACATCTTTAATCCTGTTTGTGTATCTCTAACTGGTAAGTTAAATAAAATTAATATAAGAAAATAATAAATATCACTCATAATCTTTCTATACCATGGATAATCCACTATTGAATCTGGATGTCTTTTAGAACCTATTACAATATCTGCTTTTTTCTCTTTTAAATGCTTGAATAATATTTTTATTTGTTCTGGATGTAAGTCTAAATCTGCATCCATAAAAACTACTAAATCACCACTAACATGTTTAAAACCACTTTTTATAGCAAAACCTTTACCTCTATTTGTTTCAGAACATCTAACTACTTTTAGGCAGTCGTTATTACCTATCGCTTTTTTTGCTTCTAAAAAAGTATTATCCTCGCTCCCATCATCAACTATTATAACCTCATATTTATTTCCCACTTCCTCAAATACTCTAATAGTCTCCTCTACGGTATTTGAGATATTATCACTCTCATTATATGCAGGTATAATTACTGATATTTTCCCTTTAAAATTTTCCAATTTATTAAACCTTTGAAAAAATTATTAAAAAAATATTTATCGCTTTCTTTTGGTTTAAATAAACTAAAGATTCCACGCTTTCTAAGATTAATCTTAATAGTTTTTTATATAACATATGATTATCATATAATTAATTAAAAATAAAATTATAATAATAATTATATATAAATTTTTTAAAAATTTTTCTATCCCCAAAATATTAATTTTGTTATTCTTAAAAATACTGTTATTGTATTATAATTTATTTATTATAAAAATGATTTCATTTTTCGACTACAACAATAAATTGAGTATAATATAATTTTAAAAAAAGAAAAATGTAACTATAGCTATAAAAGATGTATAAATTAAATTTTAATCTTAAATTCATCAAATAAAAAATGAAATTTTCAATAATAATACCTGTTAAATGTATAACGGATGACCTCAAAGAGACAATTAAATATTGTAGAGAGATTGATTATCCTGACTTTGAAATAATAATTCTACCAGATAATAAGGTAGATGAAGAATTTGGTGAAGTTAAATTCATACCTACTGGAAATGTAACTCCTTCTGAGAAAAGAGATATTGGAACTAAACATAGCTCAGGGGATATATTAGCTTTTATTGACGCAGATGCATTCCCCAAAAAAGACTGGTTAAAAAATGCTTCTAAATATTTTAATGATGAAAGTGTAGGAGCAGTAGGTGGTCCAGGAATCACTCCAGATAGTGATAATTTTCTCCAAAAAGCGGGAGGTGAAGTTTATTCATCTTTGTTAGGAGGGGGAAAATTTACTTACAGATATAAACCTCAGAAAAAGATAGAAGTAGATGATTTTCCTTCAATGAATCTTTTAGTAAGAAAAAAAGTTTTTGAGGAAATAGGTGGATTTAAAACTAACTTTTGGCCTGGTGAAGATACTATTTTATGTTTAAATATAACTAAAAAGTTAGGAAAAAAGATAATTTATGCTCCTGATGTTGTAGTTTATCACCATAGAAGACCTCTATTCATACCACATTTACTGCAAGTATATAGTTATGCATCTCATAGAGGATATTTTGCAAAAAAATATCCTCAAACATCATTAAGACTATTTTTTTTTATTCCAAGTCTTTTTGATATTGGTTTGATAGCAGGATTTATATTATCTTTTTATAATACAATCTTAAGAAATCTTTACCTCTTCATTTTGATACTTTATTTTCTGATGATAATATTTACTACTTTAAATATAAAAAACCTTAAAATGAGACTATATGTAATTCTTGGAATCTTTCTAACTCATATTGTATATGGTTTGGGTTTTATAAAAGGATTAATAAAAAAAAGGCTTGAGCACTAATGAAGATAATAATATCTTTTCCCCCACTTGAGGGAGAAGGTTGCCCAATGTTAGGACAAAATAGGCAATTTCAATGGTTTCATAATCCATCATTTATCTATCCAATGGTTCCTGCATCAGCAGCAACATTATTAAAACAGAAAGGTCATAATGTAATATGGAATGATTGCATTGCAGAAAGATGGGATTATGAAAAATTCTTGAACTTTTATAGTAAGCAGAAACCTGACTTAATTTCCATCGAAACCAAGACTCCTGTAATTAAACAACATTGGAGGATAATAAATAAATTAAAAGAAATTCATCCTGAAGGACTTATTGTTTTAATGGGTGATCATGTGACCGCACTTCCATTAGAGTCAATGCAAAAATGTCAAGTTGATTATGTAATAACAGGTGGAGATTATGATTTTCTATTAGTTGAAATAGTAAATTATATTGAAGGAACTAATAATGAATTACCAAAAGGAGTCTGGTATAGACAAAATAAGAAGATAAAAAATACAGGAGTTTTTGAACTTAAAAATGATTTGAATTCACTTCCTTTTATAGATAGGGACTTAACTAAGTGGCATCTTTATGGTGAGAGGTTGTATAAAAGAGAACCATTCACTTATACAATGGTTGGTAGAGACTGTCCTTATGGAAAATGCACTTTCTGTTCCTGGACTACTCTATATTCTAATTTTAGAACAAGGTCACCAGAAAGTTTGTTAAATGAGATTGGAATCCTTATCAAAAAATATAAAATCAGGGAAATATTTGATGATACTGGTACATTCCCGTCAGGTAAATGGCTTAATAAATTTTGTGAAGGAATGATAGAAAGAGGATATAATAAAAAAATAATAATTGACTGTAATTTTAGATTTGATTATCTGACAGAAAAAAGAGCCAAAATGATGAAAGAAGCAGGATTCAGATTGATGAAATTAGGATTGGAATCTGCAAATCAAAAAACCTTAGATAAGTTAAGAAAAAATAACACTGTTGAACAAATAAAAAATGGTTGTAGGATTGCAAAAGATGCTGGCCTGGATGTTCACCTAACTATAATGGTTGGTTATCCCTGGGAGACCAAAGAAGATGCCTTAAGAACATTAGAGTTAGGTTATAATCTGATGAGGTCTGGTTTCGCAGATATGTTACAGTCAACTATAATTATTCCATATCCTGGTACACCTTTATATCAACAAGCAGTAGAGAATGATTGGTTTTTAATAAAGCCAGATGAATATGAGAAATTTGATATGACAGCTCAAATTTTAAAAACAATCGATATGAGACCTGATGAAGTAATGTCTATTTCAAAGGGGATATATAGATCCTTTTTAAGTCTTAGGTTTATCCTTAGACACTTGAAAAGAATAAGATCCTATGAAGATTTCAAGTATTTATTAAGAGGAATAAAGCCAGTAATTGGACATCTAAGAGACTTTTCAAGAAAAAAATTAAAAAAATAGTCTGAATTTATAAATTCAATTTTTATTTTTTACAATTTACTAAAGACAATTATAAAAGAAATATTTATAAAAATAAGTACTTATGAATAATAATAAAAATAGAAAAAATAATAAAAAATTACCTCTA
>JAGMBY010000004.1 GCA_023129485.1 Actinomycetes bacterium
TTGATTCCGGAAGGATTGAAGTGTGGTATAGAACCGCCTCCTGTCATATTTAAGATCTGGAAGTTTCTTAACCGGATGGTTGAGGCTTTAGGTATTATTATAGATAGACCTCCCAAGGGAAAACCTCGTAAAATGTGAAACTAAACCATAGAAAAAATAGGATATGCTTCTATCTTCCTGAGATGTTGAAAAGTACCAAGCCTACTACAAGAGCTTATTTTAGAGAAGGAAAAATTAAAGGGCAAAAAGTAACCGGTAAATGGTATATCACGGAAGATAATCTTAAAAAAATATCTGAGTGGAGACTATCCTGTGCCAGTTAAATAATTTACTTACATGCTTCATGTAAATTATCGTTAATAAAAGGAAGTGCAATAATATGAAAATCAAATGCCCTTTGTGCGGTACCATAAATTATTTTAGTGGTATTGAAGAAGGTACTAAATTTTGTAGTAATTGTAATAGGCCCTTACCTGAACCTAAAATTTCTGATACTACAGAAAATCCCTACATTAAAATTAAAAAAGAAGAAACCAATAATGCTTTTCTTGGATCTAAAAAAATGTTAGATAAGGAAACTTTTAGCAATTTGCTTGTTGACTGGGTAGTGGAAAGTTTAAAGATTAGGAGAAATGGTTTTTTCCAAAGTTTTTTAAAAAATATAGAAGAATTTGGATCCGATAAGGTAATGAAAGAAAAATTTGAAGAGGAGATTTATTATTTTTATATATGGTTAGCCCACATAAATAGTATATCTATTTCTCAAAATAAAAACAAAATAAATGATTATTTTTCTCATTTTATTGAAAAAATGCATAACCTGTTCTTAAAAAAGAAATTTAGCGGATATGAAAAAGAAGAATTAATAAGAAATATAACGAAAAAAATAAATGGCTATGTAGAAGCTTGTAGTTTGTTTTTTGAGGGAGATCCTTATTATATCTCTTTTTTAGGAAAGGAATTTTATAAAAATCTTTACGGAAGAGAACCACTTGGAGCTACAACTACACATCTTTTTGCGATTTTCGTGTTCGAGGAATTAAAGGCTTCATTTGAGTCTTTAGGTAAAGGATTAATGAAATATAAAATATAAACCAGCAGAATTAAAAATAATTTTATAGATAAAATTTAATTAAAAAATATAGTAAAGGGAATAAAAAATGAAAAACCTTCTTACTTATATAATCGGTATACCTCTTGCATTAATAATAATATACTTACTCTGGGGCGGGTGGTATGGTTATGTCTTTGGGAGGAGAATTAATATTATTGTCCCTATGGCGATTATTATATTAGGGAATATAATTTATGATTTTTATAAATGGAAAAGAAAATAATATTAGTTAATTTATATTATAACTTAGTTTAATTTATTATCGTGTTTGGAATTAAGAAAAAAGCTTGTTATCCTTTATTTATAGACCTTTACTGGAACATACAATATGGAAATAATTAGTGGAAATAATTAGGTACACATCCCATTTTCTTAAATAGGGAAGACGTACGAAGTCAATAGTCCGGTAACTTTTGGGTTGTCCTGGAAGAAAAGAGGAGAGAGACAATAAAAGAGTGGATTGATTCCGGAAGGATCGAAGGGCACAACTAGCTAGTAAAAAACACTACCGAGAACCAGAAAACCTTTATTAAAAATAAAGACAGATATCTCTATTTACGAAGCAAAGCTTTGGAAGAAGCTCTGCAATGAGAATAAAATGAACTTTAAAGAATATATTTGGCAAAAAAAGAGGTGATAAAAATGGAGGAAGTTATTCAACAATTTATACCATTGATTATAATATCCATTCCAATTATGTTTATTTGCCGTAGCTTAGCGAAAGAGAAAGGCAAAGATGTTACTTTATGGACTATTCTTGGCCTTATTCCTGGTATAAATATTTATTCATTACTTTACTTGTTTGGCGCTTCAAGTACAATTTTGGAAGGAAAAATAGATAAAATTTTAGCTCAAATGAAGATGATGCAACAATATACTTCGACAGAGAGAAAAAATAGGGAAGAGAATATAAAAGAAGTAGAAGGCGAAGAGATTTAAAAAGATAGTTAATTTATGTTTGTTTATCATTTTGTTATTAAAAAGAAAAAATTAATTGTATTGGAGAATATGGCTATCCTATTTTCCATATCTTTGGAGGGGGGTCTAATGGGATTAACCGGAATTTTACGCGATATAGCAGTTATCATTGGAATTGTTATAGCAATCTATAACATCAATTCATGGCGTAGAGAACATATTGGAAAAAGAAAAATTGAACTCGCGGAAGATACGCTTACTTTGTTCTACGAAGCAGTAGATGTGATTCATTACTTACGTTGTCCCGGCGGCTTTACTAGTGAAACAGAGGATATAAAACAAATGAATGGTGAGTCAGAAGTTGCCTACCAAGCCCGAAAAAATGCCAGTGTTTTATTAAAGCGATATAATGAGCACCAAGAGTTATTCAGTAGAATTCATGCGATGCGCTATCGATTTATGGTGCAGATTGGTAAAGAAGAAGCCAAATCGTTTGATGAACTTAGAAAAATTATTATTGAATTAATTACCTCAGTACGTAGGTTATCGAGGCTATGGGCAGCTCCCACTTCCCGGACGGAAGAGCAATGGACCAAACATCAACAGGATGTGGAAAAATATGAGTCTATATTTTGGGAAGGTTTGACAGAGAATGACCCAATCAACCAACGTGTTAAAAAAGTATTGTTGGATATTGAACGTATTTGTCATAAGACAATAAGACAATAAAGGGAAAGGCATTCTTCACGGACGGTTTAATTTGCGCTTAGGAAAACGGAGCTAAAAAAGAATATTTTGCAAATTCCTTAAATATTTTGTTCAATTTTAAAAACCGACAAAGGTTGGCTTTTTGATATATTTTTATTATACTTTCATGATATTTTTAAAAAATATAATATATCAGATATGAGACCAGATCCCCCATTTATTCTTTTAGATTAATATAAAATAAAAGGAGATACACAAAATAACTAATCGAAAAGATAAAAATAACTTTACGAAATATTTTATCATTTTAGTTATTTTTATGCTATTCGGAGCAATAGCTGAATGGCCTTATGGTTACTATACTCTCTTGAGATGGATAACTTGTATCGCATCTATTTTAGTGGCTTTTCAGGCTTTTGAGAAAAATACCGATTGGGCAAAAATAGCGTTTATAATTATTGCCATACTTTTTAATCCTTTAGCTCCCATTTATCTATCTAGAAGTATCTGGATACCTTTAGATATAGTAACTGCAATCCTTTTTATATTTGCAATAAAAATATTATAGATAGAAGTTATGAAGTTTGATCATGAAGATACTATTGCCTTCGCTGACACCAATGATTTTGAATATTTAAGTCGTGACAAGTAGTCAAGCACTTATACAAGTAGTAGAAAGGAGGTAGGATGTATATTATGCAGAGTGATCCAAATGATAAAGTAAGAAAAAAACTTAAAGAAGCAGCTCCGGAAGCTGCTCGAGTTTCCCTTGCTGATTTTGTGGGGAGAACAGATCGGAAAGTGAGCAATGATGAATTGCCAGATTTAGTGCTTGAAGCCCTAAATAGAATTCCCAAAACAGGCAACATCAGACGAAAGAAAGATAAGATGGCTCTTAAAGCTGTCGATTTGCTTATTTATGAGATACCTGATTCGTGTCCTAAAAGAGAGAAGATTGTCAGAATCTATAATGAAAGTATAAGTCGCATACGAAGCTGATTAAAATAGATAGATGTAGGATGCCAATGTATAACAATCTATTATCCAATCATCCATTTTTGATAATATGGCACATATTTCTAGTTAATATGAGTTTTTTAGAAATTATATTTTAATATTTAGAGTGATTCTAAAAGGGGTGAAAGACAATGAAGTGTCCACAATGTAATTTTAAAAATAGGGACACATCCCATTTTCTTAAATAGGGAAGGCGTACCAAGTCAGTAGTCCGGTAACTTTTAGGTTGTCCTGGAAGATAAGAGGAGAGAAATAATAAAAATATATTTAAAACGAATATTTTCTAATCCCTTTTATCTTTACTTTCACCAAAACAGATCAGACAAAAATGCA
>JAGMBY010000040.1 GCA_023129485.1 Actinomycetes bacterium
GAAAAAGCTATTTGGAAAAGATTAAAAAAGATGAATTACTAACTATAGATGATTTAATACATAAAATATTTGAGTTGATAAATATTTATAAAAAAGTAGTTCTTTGTGGAGATGCTTTAATTGACTATCCGCAAATTAGTAGTATATTTGAAAAAGAGAAGAAGGTAATGCTTCTTAAAAATATTATTTTACCAAGAGCCAGTTCAATAAATTACCTTGCTTTTTATAGATATAAAGAAGGTAAAGTTGATCATTATATACAATTGATACCAAGATATGTTAGACCATTTATTCCTTTTGGAAGATAAACTAATATGAATGATTTTAATTTGGATGAAATAAAAATTCACAAAATGAAGTTTGGAGATGTAGACCAGGTATATGCTATTGAAGTTGATACTTTTCCAACTCCGTGGAGTAAATCAAGTTTTTTATCTCAAATACTAAGAAGGAGATTTAACTTATATCTTGTTGCTAAAAAAGATAACGAGGTTTTAGGTTATGCAGGAATGGTTCAAAGAAGTAAAGAGGGACATATTACCACAATTGCAGTAAAAAATAGATTTAAAAGAAAAAGGATAGGAACTATTCTCTTAATTTATTTAATAAAAGAGGCTATAAAAAGAGGTTTAGTAAATCTATATTTAGAAGTTAGAGAATCTAATAAAATTGCTCAGGAATTCTACAGAAAATTTAAATTTTCTACTATTGGGAGGAAAATAGGTTATTACTCAGATACAAATGAGGATGCTTTAATAATGGCAATGGATAATATATCAAATTCTAAATATAAAGATTTTATTTTTAAAATCGAAAGTGATCTTTTGAATAAGTAATAAAGGATAATTATTTGAAAAACAAAAATATAATTTTGGGGATAGAAACATCTTGTGATGATACAGCGGCAGCAATTTTAAAGAATGGTCACACTGTCTTATCGAATATTGTATCTACGCAGGAAGAATTACACGCTGAATTTGGCGGAGTTGTGCCAGAAATTGCTTCAAGAAAACATATAGAAATTATAAATATTGTAATAGCTCAGGCTTTAAGAAAAGCAAATGTTGATTTTGAGGATTTAATTGCTGTTGGTGTAACATGTGGACCTGGTTTAATTGGCTCTCTCCTAATTGGATTAGCTTCAGCAAAAGCTATTAGTTATAGTTTAAAAATACCTTTAATTGGGGTTAATCATGTTTTAAGCCATATATATGCAAATTTCATAGAAAATCCGAATATTAAAAGACCAATTATCAGTTTAGTTGCATCTGGTGGTCATACATCAATATACTTATTAAAGGAGAATGATGAGTTTGAAATTTTGGGCTTAACATTAGATGATGCAGCAGGGGAAGTTTTAGATAAGATAGCAAGATTTTTAAATTTAGGTTATCCAGGAGGACCAGCTATAGAAAAAATATCAATTAATGGAAATCCTGATTCTTACAAATTACCAAGACCTATGTTAGATAAAGGTTTTAACTTTAGTTTTAGTGGTTTAAAGACAGCAGTTATTTATATGGTAAGAAAAGACAAATCTTTACTTTCAGAAGAAAAATTACCTGATTTAGCTGCGAGCTTTCAGAAAGCTGTAATCGATGTATTGGTTAAAAAAACAATAAGAGCAGCTATAAGTTATGAAGTTCCCATCATTGCACTCGCTGGTGGAGTATCATCAAATAGTTATTTAAGAAGTGAGATGAAAGAAAGAGCAAAGTTACGAGGAATTAAGGTAATCTATCCTCCTAAGGAATATTGTACAGATAATGCTGCCATGGTGGCATGTCTTGCTTACTATAAATTAAAAAAAGGTCAGATAAGTAATATGGAAATAGATGCATATTCAAGAATCTAATGGAATAATAAATTAAGATAATAGGTATTTATTATTATGATGAAAAGATTTCTTACAAGGAGAAATATTTTAATAGTCTTTTGTATAATAAGTGGAGTTTTTTTAGCAATATCTTTTCCAAATTATGGATTTTTTGCTTGGGTTGCACTTATTCCACTACTTTTTTCTCTATATTATTGCACAAAAAGAGAAGGATTTTTTTTAGGTTTTATAACCGGTTTTATTTTTTTTGGTGTGCAGATGTATTGGATGTGGTGTGTCACACCAATAGCATGGATTGGTTTAACCTTAGTTTGTTCTATTTATTTTTCTATACTCTCTTTCTTTATACATCTTATTCTAAGGAAAACGAAATCATGGGTTAGAATTTTTTTGCTTCCAATATTCTGGGTACTATTTGAATTTTTATGGTCTCTTACTCCATTAACATTTGGTTGGGGGATTTTAGGATACTCTCAGCACTTCTTTTTACCTTTGCTCCAGATAGCAAGAATAACAGGAATTTATGGGATATCATTTTTAATAGTGTTATTTAATTTAACTATTTTAGAAGCATTTCAACTTTTTTATATTAAAAATTTCAAATATTTTCATAATATAGTTGAACATTTATTAAGGTTATTTAGAAGAAAAAGACAGTTAATTTATAGTTTTAAATATATAGCTTTCTCAATTATTTTAATTATTTTAACTGTTGCATATGGTTTTATTCCTTTTTTGAAGAATAGTCCAAAAAATTTATATTTCAGAAATTTAGATGAATTAAAGTTATCACTCATCCAACCCAACATACCCCAGGATATAAAAGTATCAGATATTCATATAGATTTCATACTGGAAACATTAGAAGAACTTTCTAAAAAAGCATCAAAGGATAAACCAGATTTAGTTGTTTTTCCTGAATCTGCGATCCCATTAACATTTTTAGAAGAAGAACTAAAAGGGGAACAAGTAAAAGAAGGAAAAGAGGAATATAAAATGCAAGGAGAAAAAGAAGAAGGAAAGGAAGAAAATGTCGAACTAAGTTCTTCTTATAGGTGGGTAAAAGAATTAATTTCTGAGATAAGAACAAATCTGCTTACTGGGGTTCATAGTGAAGATAAAGATGGAAATTTCCATAATTCTGTAATCTTGTTAGATAAAAAGGGAAGATTAATAGATATATATAACAAGATTCACCCGGTTCCTTTTGGTGAATTTGTTCCAGCAAGAAAATTTTTAGGTAATATTGGTCCGCTACGAATATTAAAATATGATATAAGAGCAGGTAATGAATACACAATTTTCCCAATTTCTAAGGGCAAAATTGGTTCAGTGATTTGCTTTGAGTCAATACTACCACAGATATCTCGAAAATTAAGAAGTAATGGAGCTCAAATTCTATTTGTTGTTACAAATGATGGATGGTTTAAAAATTCCCTTGAACTTGAAGAACATTTCTATATGGCAAGAATTAGAGCTGTAGAAAATGGAGTATATTTTGTTCAATGTGCTAACACTGGAATTTCTGGAATTTGTGCTCCAAATGGAGAAATTATAAATGCAACTTCAAAGAATAAGGCTTGTACATTAAGCGAATCTGTTCATTTCATGCCAGACCAAACATTCTATTCCAGATATGGTGATATCTTCTCTTATATCTGCATCCTAATATTTTTAGTATGGTGGATTTTTAAACTACCTATTTAGGTTAAAGATAATTATTAAGGGTAAATTCTATAAAGTAGGCGAGGAAATGGGATAGTCTCACGAATATGTTTTAATTTGCACATCCAGGCTACTATTCTTTCAATCCCTAAACCAAATCCAGAATGAGGAACAGTTCCATATTTTCTTAAATCTAAATACCATTTAAAGGCATCCATTGGCAAATTATGTTCTTTTATCTTTTTTTTCAGCAATTTTATATCATCTACTCTTTGACCCCCTCCAATTATTTCCCCATATCCTTCGGGGGCAATCAAATCATTACTTAGAGAAACTTCAGGTCTTTCAGGATCCGGTTTCATATAGAATGCTTTGCATTGCATTGGGTAATGATGAATAAAAACTGGTTTATCAAAGCTTTCTGAGATTATAGTTTCTTCATCACCACCAAAATCTTCACCCCAACCTATATCTTTGCCTTTCTTTCTTAATAAATCTATTGCCTTATCATATGATATTTTTGGAAATGGTGGTTTTATATTTTCTAATTTGCTTAAATCCCTATTTAATACATGTAATTCACTTTTTCTTTTATTTAAAACTGTTTGAACAATATATGTAACATAATCTTCTTGCAATTTCATATTATCTTCCCAATCAAAATATGCCATTTCAGGTTCTATCATCCAGAATTCCATCAGATGTCTTCTGGTTTTAGATTTTTCTGCTCTAAAAGTTGGACCATAACAATAGACTTTTCCAAAAGACATTATTGTTGCTTCATTATATAATTGTCCACTTTGGCTTAAATAAGCCATCTGATCAAAATATTTTGTTTCAAACAAAGTGCTTGTGCTCTCACAAGCAGCAGGTGTTAAAATTGGAGCATCTATATTTATAAATCCATTGTTGTCTAAATAATCTCGAGATGCTTTTATAACTTCAGCTCTGATTCTTAATATCGCATGTTGCCTTTTAGAACGAAGCCAGAGATGCCGATTTTTCATTAAAAACCCCACTCCGTGAGATTTTGGAGTTATTGGATAATCAGATACAATTTGTAAAATTTTAATATTGTTTGTAAAAAGCTCATATCCACCAATAGCTCTTTCTTCTTTTCTTATCTTACCTTTAATTATTAATGATGATTCCTGAGTCACATTTTGGGCGGATTTGAAAATTTCTGGCTTAACATCGTTTTTAGACACTATACATTGAATTATTCCAGTACCATCTCTTATTAAAAGGAATATTATACTTCCACTTGAACGTCTATTATATAGCCATCCTCTTATTTCAACTTCTTTTCCAATATATTTTGATATATTCTCTATATATACATTTTTTCCCAATTTTATTCACCTCTAATTTATTATATAGGTACTTTAAATAGTTATGTATATTTTTAACAAGTAATATTAATTATTTTAGCATTTTTAATTTTTTAATATTGATGTTAATCAGCTATCATAAAGTGGTAAAAATTTAAACAATTATTATCTTTAAAAATCTAACTATCTACTGATTTGCTGTATAATACTGTAAATTGTTAGAAATTATAAAAAACAAAAATTAAAAATACTTGTTTTTTAATAAAAATAATTTTAAAATGTGGATTATTGATTTTTAAAAAATTGTCTTATAAAATATATTAAGATTTTAGCACTCTTTTAGAAAGAGTGATAGAATTTGTAAGATAGAGACTATTTAAGATATATTATTAATTTTAAAAACATTTTTAATATTTTGAAAAATTTTTAAATTATCCACCCATAATTGTATCTAAAAAAGGAATAGTTTTAGATTTTTTAAATTTCTTAAAAAGGTTATTCTATAATAAAAAGGATTTTAGAAAGGAGGGTAATATTATGAAATTGAAACCTCTAGGGGATAGAGTGATAGTTCTGCCAAAAGAGAGTGAAGAAGTCACAAAAAGTGGGATAGTTATTCCCGATACGGCTAAGGAGAAACCACAAGAGGGTGAAGTAATAGCTGTTGGGCCAGGAAGGATTGAAGAGGGAAAGAGAATTCCTATGGATGTTAAAGTTGGAGATAAAATTATTTATTCAAAGTATGGTGGAACTGAGGTAAAGATAGAGGGTGAGGAGCACTTGATATTAAGAGAAAGTGATATACTTGCTATAATAGAGAAATAAATAAGACTAAAAATAAATAAAAGATTCAATGTTAATTTTTTTATCTAAAACAGGTAATTAATAATAGAAACTTAAATAAGGGGAAAAATAAATAGAAGGAGGAATGATATATGGCAAAAGAGATTAAGTATAGTGAGGATGCACGGAGAGCCTTGGAAAAAGGTGTGAATAAGTTAGCTGATGCAATAAAGATAACCCTTGGTCCCAAGGGAAGAAATGTAATTTTAGAGAGAAAATTTGGCTCACCCACAATTACAAATGATGGTGTAACAATAGCAAGAGATATTGATGTAGCAGATGTTTGGGAGAATGTGGGAGTTCAACTTCTTAAAGAAGTAGCTACAAAAACAAATGATGTTGCTGGAGATGGCACAACGACAGCTACACTCTTAGCCCAAGCTATGATTAGGGAAGGTTTAAGAAATGTTGCAGCTGGAGCAAATCCCATGTTACTAAAGAAAGGGATAGAAAATGGTGTTGAAATGGCTGTGAAGAAGATTAAGGAAATGAGTCAGCCAATAGCAACTGAAAGAAAAAAAATTGCTGAAGTAGCTGCTATTTCTGCTAATGATCCAGAAATTGGAGAGAAAATAGCTGATGCAATGGAAAAAGTTGGAAAGGATGGCGTTATTACTGTAGAGGAATCACAAAAATTTGGAATTGATATTGAGGTGGTGGAAGGTCTTCAGTTTGACAGAGGTTATATATCCCCATATATGGTAACGGATGCTGAAAGAATGGAAGCTGTTCTCGATGAACCATATATATTAATACTAAATAAAAAATTGGGAGCAGTTGCTGAATTATTGCCAGTCTTAGAAAAAGCAATGCAAACAGGAAAACCTTTACTAATAATAGCAGAAGATATTGAAGGAGAAGCATTAGCAACTATCGTTGTTAATAAGATCAGGGGGACATTTGTCTCTGTTGCAGTGAAAGCACCAGGTTTCGGTGATAGAAGGAAAGAGATGTTACAAGATATAGGTATAGTAACTGGTGGAACAATGATAAGTGAGGAATTGGGAATAAAATTGGAAAATGTCAATCTGGATATGTTGGGTAAAGCAAGACAGGTGAAGATTGATAAGGAAAATACTACGATAATTGAGGGTAAAGGTAATGTTGAGGATATAAAGGGAAGAATAAAACAGATAAAAGTTGAAATTGAACAGAGTGATTCAGAATTTGATAGGGAAAAATTACAGGAAAGGTTGGCAAAATTGTCAGGTGGAGTTGCTGTAATCAAGGTGGGTGCAGCAACAGAAACTGAACTAAAGGAAAAGAAACACAGAATTGAAGATGCTCTTCTTGCTACCAGGGCTGCGGTTGAAGAGGGTATAGTATCTGGTGGTGGAGTGGTGTTGATTGACTCAATTCCAGCAGTAGATGAGACAAAATTTAAAGGGGATATAAAAACTGGAGTTATGATTGTGAAGAAAGCTTTAACTGAACCAATTAGATGGATTGCTAATAATGCAGGTTTCGAAGGTGCATTAATAGTAGAGGAGGTTAAGAAACTACCTAAAGGTGAAGGATTAGATGCACTAACAGGAAAATATGTGAATATGTTAGAAGCTGGAATAATTGATCCAACCAAGGTGACAAGAAGTGCTCTACAAAATGCAGCAAGCATTGCTGCAATGCTTCTCACAACTGAGGTCATCGCAGCTGAAATTCCAGAGAAGAAGGAAGGACCACCAATTCCAGGTGGATATCCACCTCCAATGTAATTTGATAATTGATAAATGTAAATAATCATAGAAAATATCTCTCATTTGTACCTTTTGCTCTTACAGGTGAGAGATATTTTTATATACAAATTAATATTATATAGATTAAATTAATAATAAAATAAACAAATAAGCAAAAATTTAGTCTATTTCGAATAAATCATTAATAAGTCTAAAGGTAAAATTGAAAAGCAATATTTTAGATGATTTAAATCAAATTCAAAAAAAAGCAGTAACTTATACAGAAGGCCCACTATTAATATTTGCTGGAGCGGGTACAGGAAAGACCAGAGTAATTACATATAGAGTTGCATATCTACTTGAGCAAGGATTAGCAACTCCACATGAAATTTTGGCAATAACATTTACTAATAAAGCCGCAAATGAGATGAAAAGTAGGGTTGAACAACTAATCGGTGAGAGAGCACAGGATATGTGGATTCGAACATTTCACTCAGCATGTGCAAGAATATTAAGAAATGAGATAGAAATATTAGGCTATGATAAGAACTTTGTTATTTATGATGAACTTGATCAAATTAGACTTATAACTGAGTGCATGAAAGAACTTGATATTGACCGCAAAAGATTTAATCCAAAAGCGATATTAAATACTATAAGTGTTGCTAAAGAGGAATTAATAGATCATGAAAAATTTGCTGAAATGGTCTCAGATTTTTATAAACAGGTAGTATCTGAAGTTTATAACAGATATCAGGAAAGATTATTTAAAGCAAATACTCTTGATTTTGATGATCTCATTATGTTAACTGTTATTATCTTTAGACTTTTCCCTTCTGTTCTTAAAAAGTATCAAAACAGGTTCAAATACATATTAGTAGATGAATATCAGGATACAAATAGAGCACAGTATCATTTTGTCAATCTACTTGCCTCTAAAAATAGGAATATATGCGTTGTTGGAGATGATGACCAGAGCATCTATAGCTGGAGGGGAGCAGATATTAAAAATATTCTTGGATTTGAACAGGATTATCCTGACGCTAAAGTTATTAAATTGGAACAGAATTATCGTTCAACAAAATTGATACTGAATGCAGCAAACAATGTTGTTAAAAATAATTTTTCAAGAAAGGAAAAGTATCTCTGGACTAACAATGAAATGGGTAAGAAAATTTTTAGATTCATAGCTGAGGATGAACATCATGAGGCAGCATTTGTTGTATATGAAATTGATAAATTGATTAAGGATAAAAACTTTAAATATGGAGGTTTCTCTGTATTCTATAGGACACATGCCCAATCAAGAGTTATAGAGGATCTATTTCTAAAAAATCATGTTTCTTATAAGATTGTTGGTGGAGTTCGATTTTATGACAGAATGGAAATAAAAGATATTACTTCATATCTTAAACTAATATCAAACCCTAAAGATATAGTTAATCTTCATAGAATTATTAATGTCCCTCCTCGTGGGATAGGTAAAATGACTATTTCTGCTATATCCAAATTTGCTCACCTAAATAAGATAACTTTTAATGAGTCTTTGCAAAAATATGATAAAAATCACTTACTCTCTAAAAATATGAAAAGAAATATTAAAGAATTTAAAGATTTAATAGACTATCTAATAGATTATTCATCTAAAAATAGCTTAGATAAACTGTTAGTTAAAGTTTGGACAAGAACGGGATATATGAAGGAGTTAGAGGATGAGAAGACATTAACATCACAATTCAGGATAGAGAATCTAAAAGAACTTCTGACAGTTGTAAAGGAATTTTTAAATGAGAATCCTGATGGTGACTTAAATCAATTCCTCGAAGAGATGTCACTAATTACAAATATTGATACATATGAGGAAAGTGAAGATTTTGTCACATTAATGACACTTCATAATGCTAAAGGGTTGGAGTTCAAAGTAACATTTATAATCGGAATGGAAGAGGGAATTTTTCCACATGCTTTATCAATGGACAGTGCTGGGGAACTGGAGGAGGAGAGAAGATTGTTCTATGTTGGTATGACTAGAGCTAAGAAACTTTTATATTTAGTTAATGCAATATCAAGAAATCTATATGGTGGAATATATTTCAATCCAGAATCCAGATTCTTAAGGGAAATTCCTGAAGAAATTATCAGTGAAATAAAAGAACCTGGATTAACAATAGTTAGAGAAGAAATTGAGAGGTTTAATATTGGTGATAGAGTAGTTCATAAGAAATGGGGAATGGGTGAAATAGTAGATTTGAAAGATTTAGCTGAAGATATCGAAGCTTATGTTCTTTTTGATGATTTTGGTTTAAAACATCTCCTTTTAAGCTATGCAAAGTTAGATATAATAACCAAATCAGATAAAAATTAAATTATTTGCGTTTTTTTTGTCTTGTTTTTTTTCTTAATTTTTTGTGTTTATGTTTTCTCATCTTTTTCCTTCTTTTCTTAATTACAGAACCCATATTACCCCCTTTTAAATAATTTTCATTTTTCCTCCCATTTTTATATTGGAAATTATTATTTCTGATGAATAATTTTCATATTTTTTTATTTATTTTAGGAGGTTGTTTTACATTAAATACAATTTAATTAATAAAATCAAATTGATAGATTATCAAAAATATTAAAATTTTTAAAAAAATTCAATAAGAGATATGTTAATGATAATATTATCTTTAATTAATTTTGTAATTTATCATTAATTTTATACTTTATTATAACACAGCAAAAATTCGGAATATTAAAATGGATATTTATATATTCTTATTTGAAGTATAAAATTCAAATTATTATGGATATTAAATTTTAGAATTAATGTAAAAATAATATAATATAATTGTTTAGCTCATTAAAATATAGAGTATTAAATTTAATCTTTGTAAATGTTTACGTTATAATATTTTAGATAAACTATTGAGATAAATATAATTTCTTAACTCAGGATTAAACGGTTTCTTTTATAATCTATTTGAATTTAGAAAGAATTAAAAATAGAATATAAAATTTATTATTAAAAACAGTTTTTATTTTAAATAAAAGATGCCTAAGAGAATTTCTAAGAAAAAATATAAGATAACTTTTTTACCAGAAAATAAGTCCATATATGTATTCAAAGGCGAGACTATTTATGATGCTTCTATGAATGCTGGAGTTTTTCTTGATTCTGAATGTGGGGGAGTTGGAACATGTGGAAGATGTAAAGTACTTTTAAAATCCGGGCAAGTGGAAAAGATTCAGAGTGAACTTCTAAGCAAAGAGGATGAAGAGAGAGGATATGTATTAGCTTGTCAAACATATCCCAAAAGCGATTTGGTAGTTGATGTTCCAATTATGGAGATAGAGGAAGCATCGATTGAGGAGGGTCTTTTAGCAAAGGATATAGTGAAATTGGAGACTACTGAAAAGGTATTAGCAGGTATAAAAAGATTAGATATCAGGGATGTTAAAATATTTCCAAGAGTTGTAAAGAAGCTAATAACAGTAGAACAACCAGTTGTTGGAAGAGGTGATTCAGACAAATTCAGATTGGAGAAGGCATTAAAACAACAATTAGGTTTAAAAGATTGTTTCATTCCTTTAAAAATCCTTAAAAAATTACCCAACGTACTAAGGCAAGGAAAGTGGATGGTGACAGTTACGGTTGATGAAATTTCAAAGAATTTAATAGACATAGAACCAGGAAATACAACTGATGAAAGCTATGGATTAGCAATAGATGTTGGAACTACAACAGTAGTAGTTTACTTAGTTAATTTAAATAATGGAAGAATACTTGCCACTGCATCTGAATATAATAAACAGATAAGAGCCGGAGAAGATATAATATCAAGGATCGTTTATTCTTTAAAGGGTGCTGGGCTGGAGGTTTTACAGGGATTAATTGTTGAAACCATAAATGAATTAATAATAGAAGTTTGTAAAAGAGCTGGTGTCATTCCTGAAAAGATACATTCCATTGTGTGTGCGGGAAATACAACAATGATGCATTTTCTTCATGGGGTATCACCTAAATATTTAAGAGAAGAGCCATATGTACCAGCAGCAAATATATTCCCTCCTGTTAATTCAATAGAGCTATTTTTAGAGCATACACCAAAAGCTATTGTAATAAGTGCTCCTTCAGTAGCGAGTTATGTTGGTGGTGATATATCTGCTGGATTACTTATCTCAAAACTTTCGGAACAAGAAAAACTGACACTTTTTTTAGATTTGGGTACAAATGGTGAATTGGTAATTGGCAATAATCAATGGATGATGTCAACATCCTGTTCAGCAGGTCCAGCTTTTGAGGGTGGAGGAGTAAAAGACGGAATGAGAGCTATTAAAGGAGCAATAGAAGCTATAGAAATAGATCCAAAGAAATTGAAATCAACTATTAGGGTTATAGGAGGAGTAAAACCTAGGGGAATTTGTGGATCAGCAATGATAGATCTATTGGGTCAATTATACATAACTGGAATAATAAATAGAAAAGGAAAATTTAATCCAGATATAGATTTACCATATGTTGTACTTGACAAAGCGAATCCTTACTACATAATAGCTAAGGCTGAAGATACTGCCACTGGAAAAGATATAATTATTTCAGAGGTGGATCTTGATAATTTGATAAGAGCGAAAGGTGCAGTTTATGCTGGTATAACAACACTTTTAGAAGAAGTTGGACTTAAAAAGGATGATTTAGAGCAGATTTTTATTGCTGGTGGATTTGGTCATTTTATTAATGTTAAAAATGCTATTATTATAGGTATGCTTCCAGACCTTCCAGAGAATATATTTACATTTTTAGGAAATACTTCAGTAGCAGGAGCTCATTTAGCTTTAATTAATAGAAACAAATGGAAAGAGATGGAAAAAATTTCAAAAAATATAACTTATATAGAACTATTTAACAATAATAAATTTTATGAAAGATATATTGCATCATTATTTCTTCCTTATACCCACATTGAAGAGTTCCCATCAGTTAAAAAGATTCTAAAAGAAAGGGGTTTGTGTATACAGGAATAAAGTTATACAATACTTTACTCTTTTTAATATTATATATAGATAACCATGAAAGGGCTTTGGTTAAATAGGAATGAGTTATACAATTGCAATCTCAGGTAAAGGTGGAACTGGTAAAACAACAATCTCCGCTTTAATAACAAAAAATCTAATTGAAAAGGGGAAAACGCCTATATTGGTCATTGATGCAGACCCAAATTCAAACCTTTATTATGTTTTAGGGGTTGAAAAGGGAGAAACTATTGGTGGTGTGAGGGAAGATTTATTAAGAGAAGTCAAATCAGGAAAAATACCTGCTGGTATTTCAAAAGAAACAATTTTTGAACTGAAATTTCAAAGTTCAATATTGGAGAGTAAAGGATTTGACCTATTAACAATGGGGAGACCTGAGGGACCAGGATGCTACTGTTATGCAAATCTTGTTTTACGGAGATGTATAGATGAACTATCAAAAAATTATAAATTTGTTATTATGGACAATGAAGCTGGAATGGAACATTTGAGTAGAAGAACAACTCAAAATATTGATGATTTACTCATCACATCTGATTCTACACCAATGGGAATAATCACTGCTGGAAGAATAAGAGATTTAGTTGATGAACTTGAACTGAGAGTAGATAATATCTATTTAATAATAAATAGAAGTAATCCAGAACTCAATGAAAATTTAATAGAATTAATAAAAGAAAAGAATTTAAATCTTTTGGGCATCATACCGGAAGATGAAAATCTAATAGAATACAGTTTGAATGAAAAATCTATTTTAGATCTACCAACTGATTCATTATCATTTTTAGCAGTGAATGCTATAATACAAAAATTATTGATTTAGATAAATCTTTTAGGTATCATACCAAAAAATGAAAATTTAAGTTCAAAAAGTTTATTTAAACCAGGGGGTGAGAAATTGACATTCGAAGTTCCTCTTAAAACTGGTGGGTCAAAGATTAATGAGGTAGTAATCGGAACTGAAGGTGTTAAGGTAAAAGTAGGAGGTCAAAATTGTTTACCATTTCACAGCTTTGATGGGGAGGTAATCAATAAACCAATTGTAGCTTTTGAAGTTTATGATGTTAAGCCGGAGGGTTGGGCTTCTTGGCTCATGAAATATTATGAAGATGTATATCATGATCCAATTTTGTGGGCTAAGAAATGTATTAGTGAATACAATGCAGATGCTATAAATCTGAATTTAATCAGCGCTGATCCAGGTGGATTAGATGCCGAACCAGAAAAAGTTGCAGAAATTGTGAAAAAAATGAGGGAAGAAATATCTGTTCCATTGATAGTATATGGTTGTGGAAATTTGGAAAAAGACTCGGTACTTTTAAGAAAAGTTTTTGAATTGAATGCAGAAACTAATTTATTAGGAGGTGCAGCTGAGGAGGATAATTACAAACCAATTGCAGCAGCAGCACTGGGTTTTAAAGATAATGTTATTACACTTTCTCCCGTGGATATAAATTTGGCAAAACAACTAAATATTATGGTTACTCAATTAGGTGTTAAACCAGAGTGTGTCGTTATGGATCCAGTTTGCAGTGCTATAGGATATGGAATTGAATACGCATATAGTATAAATGAAAGATTAAAAATAGCCGCAATTTATCAGGGAGATAAAGCTGTTGCTAATCCAATAATAAATACTGTTGGTAGAGAGGTTTGGAAGATAAAAGAGAACAAATTATCAAAAGAGGAAGCTTCGGAATGGGGAGATGAGGAGTTAAGAGGCATAATATGGGAAGCATCAACAGCTATGACCTTGTTTATTGGTGGTTCAGATATTGTCACAATGAGGCATCCAAAAGCTGTAAAAATTGTTAGAGAATTGATAGATGAGCTTCTTGCTGAGGGGGTTGAGGGGGTAAAATAAGATGGGAATTTCAGGACTTGATATATTTAAGTTGCTTCCAAAAACAAATTGTAGAGAGTGTGGTTTTCCAACATGTTTAGCTTTTGCCATGCAACTTGCAGCAAAAAAAGTTGAATTGGAAAAATGTCCTTATGTTACTGAGGAAGCCAAAAAGGCTCTTGCGGAAGCTGCGAGACCTCCAATTATGCCTGTTACAGTGGGAACTGGTGATTTCTCTTTTACAATTGGTGGGGAAACGGTTCTTTACAGACATGAAAAGAGATTTGAACATCGTCCTTCTTTTGCTTATTCAATTTCAGACAGTATGAAAGATAGTCAAGTAGATGAGATTTTAAATAGAATCAAAGTCCAGAAATGGGAAAGAGTTGGAGAGTTACTCCAGCCAAATTCAATTTATTTAAAATCTGATGAAGATGATGTTTCAAAATATATAAATTTGGTGGAGAAAGTTGCTTCAAATACTGAATTCTCATTGATTTTGGTAAATGAGAATTTAGAAGCAATAGAAAAAGTTCTACAATTTTGTTCTGATAGAAAGCCATTGATAGGACCTGTTACTAAAGATAATATTGATGATTTTATTTCACTTGCAAAATCAAATTCGTGTCCAATACTTATAAAAGGTGAGAGCTTAGAAGAATTAATACAGTTAACAACAAAAGCCTCTGATGAAGGGCTTAAGGAGATTGTATTAGATTCCAGTCCTAATAATTTAAAAGAAGCTTTTGACCACCAAATTTATATTAGAAGGTCAGCATTAGAGAAGAAAAATAAGGCACTAGGTTATCCAACAATTGTCTATCCATTTGAATTAACAGATGTTCCCATAAAAGAATCGGTAATTGCTGGAATTTTTGTTGCAAAATATGCGGGTATAATAGTGATGAAAAATGTTGAACCAGAAAGTCTATTTCCACTGCTCATATTAACTCAGAATATATATACAGATCCTCAACGTCCTATGACTGTTGAAGAGAAGATATATCCAATAGGAAATCCAGATGAAAAATCTCCAGTATTAATAACAACAAATTTTTCACTGACATATTTTCTCGTTTCAGGGGAAGTTGAAGGAAGTAAAGTGCCAACTTGGCTTTTGATTATGGATGTGGAAGGTCAATCAGTCCTTACATCTTGGGCTGCTGGAAAATTTATTGCTGAGGAAATAGCCAAATTCATTAAAAGATGTAAAATAGAGGAAAAAGTTTCGCATAAGAATTTAGTTATTCCGGGATATGTTGCTCAGATAAGTGGCGAATTAGAGGATGAATCTGGTTGGAAAGTTACTGTTGGCCCGAGAGAAGCGGTAGATATACCAAAATTCCTGCAAAGTTATAAGGTTGCCTAAAATTAAAAACTTTTTTGTCATTCTGAAGAAGCGATAGCGACTGAAGAATCTCATTAATTAAAAAATAAAGATAAAAAGATAATTTTAGAAATAAGAAAAATATTAATATTATTAATAATAATAATAAAAAAAAGAAAGGAAAGGTGATAATTTTGAAGAGTGATTTAGAAATTGCTCAGAAAGCTCCAATTAAACACATAATTGAAATTGCAGAAACTATTGGTTTAACAGAGGACGACCTGGAGTTGTATGGAAAATATAAAGCCAAAGTAAGTTTAGATATAATAGAGCGAAACAAGGACAAACCTAATGGAAAATATATTGATGTTACATGTATTACTCCGACACCATTAGGTGAGGGTAAAACTGTTACAACAATTGGTATTTCTCAAGCCCTAAACAGAATAGGTAAAAAGACAATCACCTGTATAAGACAGCCATCATTAGGACCAGTTTTTGGAATAAAAGGAGGAGCAGCTGGAGGAGGATATTCACAAGTAATTCCAATGGAAGATTTCAACCTTCATCTAACTGGGGATGTACATGCAGTAGGAGTTGCGCATAATTTACTTGCTGCATTCATGGATACTCATATTTTAAAGGGTAACAAACTTAATATTAATCCGTTTTCTATTTCCCTAAATAGAGTTGTGGATGTAAGTGATAGAGCACTACGAAAGATAATAATAGGTATTGGTGGAAGAGCTAATGGAGTACCAAGGGAGACCGGATACGATATTACAGTTGCATCAGAAGTAATGGCTATTTTAGCTTTAACTAACGGCTTATTTGATTTAAGGGAAAGACTTGGGAGGATGGTAGTTGGTTCTAATTATGATGGTAAACCTGTTACAGCAGAGGATTTGAAATGTGCTGGTGCAATGACAGTGTTGCTTAAGGACGCATTAAAGCCCAATCTACTTCAAACTCTTGAACATACTCCGTGTTTTGTTCATGCAGGACCTTTTGCTAATATAGCTCATGGAAATAGTTCAGTGTTAGCTGATCTTATGGCTATAAAATTAGGAGATTATGTGGTTACAGAAAGTGGATTTGGCGCAGATTGTGGTGCGGAGAAATTTATGAATATTAAGTGTAGAGTAAGTGGATTAAAACCAGATGCAGTTGTTATAGTTGTTTCGGTTAGAGCATTAAAAATGCATGGTGGAGCATTCACATTACGTCCTGGAGTAAAGCCGCCAACTACTAAAATTGAAAAACCAAATCCTGATGCAGTAGCTAAAGGTTGTGAAAATCTCGAAAAGCAGATAGAAAATATCTTGATCCATGGAGTACCTGCAGTAGTTTGTGTAAATAAGTTTGATAGTGATACTAGTGAAGAAATAGAAGTCATAAAAGAAAAAGCTTTAGCAGCAGGTGCTGAAGATGCAGTATTAAGTGAAGTTTGGAGATATGGAGGGGAAGGTGGAGAGGATTTAGCAAGAGCAGTTGTAAAAGCAGCTGAAAAACCAAATAAATTCAGATTTTTATACCCCCTAAATATTCCAATAAGAAATAAAATAGATATTATAGCAACCAAGATTTATGGTGCAGCAGAAGTTGAATATTCACCTCTTGCCAATAGAAAAGTTGACCTATATACAAAACAGGGTTTTGATAATCTACCTATATGCATGGCAAAAACTCATCTTTCACTCTCTCACGACCCTAAAATTATGGGAAGACCAACTGGATATAAACTACCTATAAGGGATGTTAACGCATCTGTAGGAGCTGGTTTTCTTTATCCTCTTTGTGGAGAGATGAGAACAATGCCTGGTCTTCCAACTATTCCTGCAGGTACAAAAGTTGACATTGATGAAAATGGAAACACAGTAGGTCTATTTTAATCTATTAATAAATATGAGGGAGAGTTATTAGCTCTCCCTCATTTGTTATCTATTTTGATGAATTTAATTTGTCCATATTAATATATTTAACTAAACTATTTTTTTAACTTCCTTAGTAGGAAGTCTTTTTATATAAT
>JAGMBY010000041.1 GCA_023129485.1 Actinomycetes bacterium
ATAACTTAGTTAAAGAGATCATTGATAAATTCAATAATCAGATTGATTTTTTTGTTAATAAAGGTTTGAACAAAAACTTTATTTTGAGAAGGTCAATGTTAACACATTCCTGTGGATTAGGAACAGTCTCAGAAGAAAAAGCAAATAAGGCATTAATTTTATTAAACAAAGTATCAACTATTATTAGAAATAAATTTTTTAATAACTAAATTAAATAGAACTTAGATATTATTAGAAGTGAATTTTTTAGTAGGGATATTTAATATAAGTGGCTATAATTTCTGAATTTAAATCTAATTTATTTTATTAGCTAAAGAACTTATAAAAAATTTTCTAATATTTGGTCTACTTTGATCCTATGTAAATTAAAACCCAAATTTTCAGGATCCACTCCCAAAGCCAGGCCAAGTAGTTCAGGGTAATAAAAAGCTGGTAAGTTGTAGTCTATATTAAATTTTCTCTGTATTACAGCTTGATTTCTATCAAATTGAGTCTGACAGAATGGGCATAGTAGCAATGATAGTAACCCCATGTATGATTTTTCTGATATCTTCTTTTTCTCCTGGCTTTTTTATAACTACTTTTGATTGAAAATTACCAACATATCCTTTCACATCTGTAACTTCTGAATTGACTAAAACTTCTATATTAGTATTTGAGATGATCTTCTCTCTTAAGTTGAATAAAAGTTTTTGTGGGTCATCTCCTGATAAGGTAAAAACTATCTTTTTTAAATGCCCCCCTAAGTCATGCCCCTTCTCTATTAAGGTTACAGGATGTCCCTGCTCTGCTAGATTCAAAGCTACTACCATCTCTGCTATTCCACCACCTATTATAAGTGCTCGGGGGTTAATACCTGCATAATTTTCAAGAAGTGGTTTGGCTTTCTTTATTTTAGCTACTGCCATTTGAATCAAGCTCATAGCTTTTTGAGTTGCCTTATAGGGAGAACTATAATGAACCCAGCTACATTGTTCTCTTAAATTAACAACCCCAACCATATTATGATTTATCCCAATATCTCTTAGAATTTCCTTGAAAAGAGGAGCATGTGTTCTTGGAGAACAAGCAGCTACTACTAATCTGTTCATGTTATACTGAGTTATCATATATTCTATTTTTTTCTCAATTTGGGGTGAGCAAGCATAAAATTCATTCTCCACAACAACTACATCGCTGATAGTTCTTATAAATTTTACCAACTCAGCCATCTTAACTACTTTAGAAATCTCATTTCCACAATGACATAAGATTACACCAATTCTTGGATTTTCATAATCGATTTCCATTTGAGCAGGATATCTCTTTTTCTCAATGAGACTACCTTTTTGATCTGCTAATAATGCTGATGCCAAAGCAGAAGTACCACTTCCTTCAGTGATAGAATCCGGTATGTCTTTTGGTTCAGAGAAGGAACCACATACAAATATTCCATCTCTACTTGTATTTAGAGGTTTGAAATCAGTAGTTTCGATAAATCCATGTTCGTTCAGTTCTATTTCATAGATTTGACTATCTCTTTTGGTTGTTTTTGGAGCAATAAACTCCATAGAAAGGACAATCACTTGAAAATTTTCTTTCACCAATTTACCATTTTCACTTACATAGGTAACGATTAAGTCTTTAGTTTCTGGATCTTCTTCTATAAAAGATGGTCTACTTCTTACATAATCAATTCTATAAACATTTTTAGCTTTTTGATACAATTCCTCAAAACCTTTACCATAAGCTCTCATGTCAAGTGTAAAAATTTTAATTTCTATTTCTGGCAGATTTTCCTTAGCTAAGATTGCTTCTTTTGTAGCATGCATACAGCAAACGGTTGAACAATAATTATGCTCCTTATTTCTTGTTCCAACGCACTGAATAAAACCGATTTTTTCTGGCTCCTTATCATCAGATAGTCTAACAAGTCTTCCTCCCGAAGGACCAGATTTAGTCATAATTCTTTCTGATTGAAGAGAAGTGATCACATTTTTAAATTTACCTTTACCTTATTATCGTAAATAATGTAATCCTTTCTGTAATGTTCAGGCGTAAAATCTGGCATAATTACATTGCATCCTGCCCTAAGGCCTGAAAGCTGTCCTTCATGAGGATTTAAAGCTGCTAAAGCGGTGGTAGCAGGCAGATGGATATTTTTAGTAAGTATGCGACTAAGGGCTAAAACCTTTAATGTTAGTTCTATGTTTCCACAAGGAAGGTCGCTTAAAGGGGTATCTTTTTGATGAATAAATGGACCGATTCCTGCCATATCTACATCTAAATTTTTTAAAATCAAAACATCATCAGCTAAATCTTTTAAAGTTTGATGAGGCAGCCCAACAATATTCCCTGCTCCTATTTGATAATCATCTCTTCTTTATTCATATAGGGATTTTACTTGATTTAAGATTTCCAGAGTTGGATGAACTTTATTCAATGCAAAGAAATGAAGCCCGGGCGCTCCGCCTTTGAGAAGTTCGTTACATTGCTCGACTGCAAATTCTATACCTGTCTTATAAGTAGTTTCATCATCACCGTCAAGTGGTTTAAATATATTATGAACTTTTTCAGGGATAGTAGCCCCACACCCCCGGCAAAATTTGAGAAGAGTCTGATAATTTGTTATAGGTATAATTCCAGGGATAATTCTCAGATTAACACCTGCTTTTCTTGCTCTTTTTACATATTCAAAATAGTCCTTGTTGTCAAAGAAAAGTTGCGTTATCACAAATTCACCACCGGCATCCATTTTAATCTTTAGATATTTTACATCGGTTTCTTTATCGGGACAGTCAATATGTCCCTCCGGAAATCCTGCTACGCCTATGCTGAAGAAATCTCCATAATTAGAGCGGATAAACTCGCAAAGTTGATAAGTATAATCCAATCCATCGGGAACAGGGGCCCAATCTTTCATCCCATCGGGTGGATCACCGCGTAATGCGAGAATGTTACAAATATCTTTTTCTCTCATCTTATCAATTAAGGCTTTCAATTCTCCTTTACTATGACCTCCGCAAGTAAGATGATGCATTACCGGCACCATAAGAGATTTCTGAAGTTCATCAACTATACTCATTGTAAGTTCGCGAGTGCTTCCGCCGGCGCCATAAGTTACCGTGAACCAGTCCGGCTTAAGTTCTTTAAGAATTTTTGCCGTCTCAAAAAGTTTTTCTTTTCCCTTTTGGGTTTTTGGTGGAAAAAACTCAAACGAATAAGTCCTTTCTTTCCTTTTTAAAATATCCGATATCTTCTCCATCTTCTCCTCCCTTTTTCAATATTGATTTCATCAAAAATAAAGGTCTCTTTCTCCATTTTTTATTCTTTTATCATTTCTTTTATTTCGTCGAAGGGTTTTCTTTCTGCTACAATCATATTTTAACCTCCATTTCTAATAACTTCCTTTGATCTTCCTCCTCAAATCTTTCTTCTATTAATTTTATAGGATTAGGACCTAATTTTTTAATTTTCTCAGTCATTTTTATGGCAATATCAGCGAAATATTTTCCCATAGAGGAAGCCATTTTATAAATCTCCAATCTCTCTCCACCTATTCTGACTTCATCTAACAACTTTTTTACTGTTGACACCATCTTCTCTGCTCTTTCATTCCTGGTTCTATATTGACAACTTCCTTCAAGACAACTGGCAATAAAGACTCCATCATAACCATTCTCAAATACTCGCAGTATATGAACAGGTGTTAAGTGTCCTGCACATGGAACTCTAACTATTACAACGTTTGGAGGGTATTCAACTCTCATCGCTCCGGCTAAATCAGCAGCAGAGTAACCACAATATTCACAACAAAAAGCTATTATTTCAGGTTCAAACATAATTAAACTAACACTTCCTCTCTTAGTGATAATTCTGCAGCAGTCATCTGATCATGAGGGTAATTAATTACATCTATAGCACCAGCCGGACAAGCAGAGGCACATATTCCGCAACCTTTGCACTCAAATGGATTTATCTCAGATACTCCTTGCTCATTTATTTTTGGTACTCCTGAAGGACAAACTCTTACACAGGTTAAGCAACCTATACATTTCTCCTCATCTACTTTACAAATTTTAATACCAACTTTCATTTCTTTTTTAGATAAAACTGTACTTGCGCGAGAAGCGGTAGCTAAAGACTGAGCTATAGTCTCTCTTAAATACTTAGGAGAGTAAGCAAGACCACAAACAAATATTCCATCCCTTTTTGTATCAACTGGCCTTACTTTGATATGTTTCTCTAAAAAGAATCCATTTTCATCCAAAGGCACTCCCAGCATATTTGCTAATTTTTTATTTCCTTCAAGAGGAATAATTGTTGTAGAAAGAACAATTAAATCTACTTTAATTTTAAGATTCTTTATTAAATTAAGGTCAAAGAACGAAATCTCTAAGTGTTTTTTGTTATTATACTTTTGCACTTCAGGTTTTTTATCATCTTCAAATCTCATAAAAATAATACCCATTTCTCGTGCTTTTGTATAATATTGTTCTATAAATCCGTAGCTTCTAATATCCTTATAAAAAATAAATATATTTGAGTCAGGATTTTTTTCCTTAAACTTAATTGCATTTTTTATGGCTTTTCCACAACAAACCCTACTGCAATAAGGTCGTTCTTCTGTTCTAGAGCCAACATATTGTATCATAACTACCTTTTTTAATTTTGTTAGGTCAATTTCTTTTTCCACTAATTTATGTTCCAATTCCAATTGACTTATTATATTGTCATTTTTTCCATATCCGTAATCTGTTCCCTGATATTCTTCACCACCAGTTGCAACTATTAATACTCCATGTTTGATGTCTATTCTTTTGGATTTTCCATTTTCAATTTTTTGTTCTATTGTCGATATGAAGTTACCAACAAAACCTGAGATGTGAGTTAGTTCAGAATTTGTTAAAAGATTTATCTTTGGGTCCCTTTCTATTTTATATATGAGTTCTTCTACAAATTTTTTTGGCTGCTTATCTTCAAAATCGTACTCAATTTTTTTAGCTAAACCCCCAGGTTCATTTTGCTTCTCAACTAAGGTCACTTCAAATCCTTGTTTGCTAAGTGTTAGAGCAGCAGTCATTCCCGCTATTCCAGCACCTAAAATAATCACATTTTTATTAATGGGGATGGAAAATAGATGAAGGGGTTCCAAATTTGCAGCTCTGGCTACACTCATCCTTATTAGGTCTTTTGATTTTTCTGTTGCCTTTTCTGGTTGATCTGAATGAACCCAGCTGCATTGATTTCTAATGTTAGCCATTTCACACAAGAATTGATTTAATCCAGCTTTTTTCAAACTTTCCATGAACAATGCTTCATGTGTTCTAGGACTACAAGAAGCTACAACGATCCTGTTGAGGTTATTTTCCTTTATAGTTTGTGTAATCTTTTTTAGGCTATCTTGTGTGCAAGCATATTTCATATCCTCACAGTAAACAACATCTGGCAATTTTTCAGCATAATCTCTTACAGAATTTATATCTACTACTCCAGCAATATTATTTCCACAATGACATATAAAAACCCCAATTTTTGGCTCCTGTTCTATTACATCTAACTCCTCTGGAAATATTTTTTCCTTAACCAATGTTCCTCTTTTTTGTGATAAGAGGGATCCAGCTAAACCAGCAGCAGCACATCCCTGTGTAACAGATTCAGCTATATCTTTTGGTTCCGAGAAAGGACCACAAACAAATACACCCTTTTTTGAGGTTTTAACAGGTAAGTATCTATCTGTTTTGCAGAATCCATATTCATTTAAATTAATTCCCATAATTTTGGATAACTTCTTGGCATCTAATGATGGCTGAACTCCGATAGATAGAATAACTACATCAAATTCATCGGTTTTTAATGAACCATCTTGAATATAGGTTATATACAAATTATGACTAATGGGGTCTTCCTCTATAGATGATGGCATAGATCGAATATATCTTATTTTATATTTATCCTTTGCTCTTTTATAATACTGTTCAAATTCCTTTCCATATGCTCTTATATCCATATAAAATAAGGTCACATCTATTTCTGGAATATGCTCTTTGATCATTATTGATTCTTTTGTAGCTTGCATGCAACAAACAGATGAGCAGTAATTTCTTTCTTTTGTCCTTGAACCAACACATTGAATGAAAGCAATTTTCTCTGGTTTTTTTCCATCGGAAAGTCTCTGAATATGTCCTAGAAAAGGTCCAGATGAGTTCATTATTCTCTCAAATTGCAGCGCTGTAATAACATTGGGATATCTTCCATAACCAAATTCTTTGAAATTACTTGCATCTAATTGTTCAAATCCTACAGCTAAAATTATTGCACCAACATTCAAATCAATTAATTCTTCTTTATCCTCAAAATTTATCGCTCCTGTTGGACAAATTTTTTCACAAGCTCTACATTTTTCCATGGTTAAATATCTACAATTAGGTGCATCTATTACAGGAGCATTTGGGTCTGCTTGTGGAGAATATCTATAAATAGCTTTTCTTTGAGATAGTCCAAGATCAAATTCATTAGGTAATTTGACTGGACAAGCTTTTATACATTGACCACACCCTGTACATTTATCTAAATCAACATATCTTGGATTTCTTTTAACTGTAATCCTAAAATTACCGATATGACCATTAACCTCTAATACTTCACATAATGTCATTACCTCTATATTTATGTGTCTTATACACTCCACTAATTTTGGAGCAGCTATACAGGTAGCACAGTCATTGGTTGGAAAGGTTTTATCGAGTTGCATCATTTTTCCGCCTATTGATGGACCCTTCTCTATTAAATAGACCTTATATCCAGAATCTGCCAAATCCAATGATGCTTGAATGCCTGAGATTCCAGAACCCAAGATCATGACTGCACCAATTACAGATTCATTATTTATTAAATTTTGCTCATCAACTACAACTTCATTTTTAATTTGATTTTGCTTATCATTTATAAAATAATTTCTTTTTGGATTTTGTTTATTTTCTAAAACCAATCTAAAACCTTTAATATAGTCTTACAATACTTATATAAAATATTAATAAATTAATAAAGTAATAATTATAATATTATAGATATAGTTACTATGGAATTTTTGGACAATATTTTCTAATTATAACTAATGCATAAAAAATCGTAAACTATTTTATACTATCGGTTGTTATAATAACAGAATATTAAATTCCTTTGTAATCCAAACTTCTTTTATGGTAGGAAAGTAAATGAAGTCGTAGATTAAATAAATAATGCATAGCATAAATTCTTATTAGAAAATTAAAAGGTTTATAAATGCTTTGGCTATGAAATTACTATTATTATTGATTTGATTATTTTAAAATAGTTTATACTATTTACAGGTTTTTATATTTTTGGTTAAATTAGAGAAGAGCCTTCTTATAAGAGAAATAAGAGATGAAAGTATAAAAAAATTAGGAAAAAAGAATAAATAATTTATAATTAGAAAGAGTCTTAATATGAAATAAAATTTTCATAAAAATAACTGTTATCTTAAAAAGGAGGTATGTATGTTAGTTGTTGCTGAGAACATTAATATAAGACGCACAAAGTTAGGTAAAGCTATGAAAGAACGAAATAGTGAACCAATTATTGAAGTAGCAAAAAGTTTAAAAGAAGCAGGCGCTGATTATTTGGATATAAATATTGGTCCGGGAACAAAGGGTGGTCCAGAATTGATGGAATGGTTAGTTACAACTATTCAGAAAGAGGTTGAAATTCCACTTTGTTTAGATACAAAGAATATAGATGCTATAAAAGCTGGTTTAGAGGCTCATAAAGGAAAAGCAATAATAAATTCAACTGATGGTACCCAAGAACAAATGAATAAATTAATGCCATTAGTTAAAGAATTTAATGCAGCAATAATTGGGCTAACATTAGATGAAAGTGGAATTCCAAGAGATGCCAACGAGAGATTTCAAATTGCATTTAATCTTGTAACAAAGGCAATGGAATTTGGAGTTTCTCCAGAGGATTTATATATTGATCCCATTATACTTCCAGTATCAGGAATGCAGGATCAGGTAAATTATACTATTGAATCCATGGAAATGTTCAGTCAGTTATCAGATCCACCTCCAAATACTATAGTTGGGTTATCAAATGTCTCTCAATCATCTCCGGATGAGCTCAGGAGTTTGTTAAATAGAATTTGTCTTATAATGTTGATATGTGGTGGATTATCCGCAGCTATAATGGATCCATTAGATAAAGAGTTAATGGCTGCTTTAAAAACCTACGATATTTTAACTAATAAAGTTCTATATGCTCATTCATATTTAGACTAAGACTTTATTTAGTTTTATAAAATTAACTAAACTTTTTTATTCTCAATAAATTATTATCAAGAACTATAATTTTAGATTAAAAATAAATGAAAAAAATTAATGAAATATCAAAAAAGATTGAAAAGTTGAGGGATGAAATAAGAGAGCATGATTATTGCTATTATGTGTTGAATCAACCAATTATCAGTGATGAAGAATACGATGAGTTGATGAGGAAACTTATAAAACTTGAGGAAAAATATCCTGAAATTATAACTCCTGATTCACCTACTCAAAGAGTTGGCGCTCCAGTAGATGAATTGAAATCTGTTGAGCATAGAGAAAAGATGCTCAGTTTGGAAAATGCTTTTTCAAAAGATGAAATTGCAGATTTTTTAAAAAGAGTTTATAAAGGTTTGAATACTAAAGATATTGAGTTTGTATGTGAGCTTAAGATAGATGGTTCAGCCATAAATTTAACATATATTGATGGGATTTTTATAAGAGGAACAACTAGAGGTGATGGGTTTAGAGGTGATGATGTTACTTCAAATCTTAAAACTATAAAATCTATTCCTACAAGGATGCGCTCACCATATCGGGGAGAACTTGAGGTTAGGGGTGAAGTTTATATGCCAATAAATGCATTCAAAAGGATTAATAAGAAAAGAGAAAAAGAACAGATCCCACTCTTTGCAAATCCAAGAAATGCAGCTGCCGGTTCACTTAGACAATTAGATCCCCGTATTGCAGCAAAAAGGGAACTTGATGTTTTCATTTATGGAGTTGGATATTGGCCATTACCAGAATATAATGAACATTTTAGTATTCTAAAATATCTAAAAGAATTAGGATTTAGAATAAGTCCACATATTAGAAAAGTAAATGATTTGGACGGGATATGGGGTTTCTGTCAGGAATGGGTAGAAAGAAGAGAAAAACTTGATTTTGAAGTGGATGGGGTAGTCATAAAGGTTAACTCTTTTTCTCAACAAATGACATTGGGTGAAACAACAAGAAATCCTCGATGGGCGATCGCTTACAAATTCCCATCTGTTCAAAGAACAACAAAAATTTTAAATATTCAGGTCGGTGTGGGAAGGACTGGAACTATTACTCCTGTTGCAATCTTAGAACCTGTTCAAATATCAGGATCAGTAGTTAGTAGAGCAACATTACACAACATAGATGAGATTAGAAGAAAGGATGTTAGAATAGGTGATACAGTATTAGTTCAAAAGGCGGGAGATGTAATTCCAGAAGTTGTTAAGGTTATAAAAGAAGAAAGGACTGGAAATGAAAAGATATTTAATATGCCAAAGAAGTGTCCGATCTGTGGTTCAAATGTTGTAAGACTTCATAATGAAGTTGCATACAGGTGCACAAATTTTTCTTGTCCTGCACAGCAATTTGAAAGGATACTACATTTTGTGAGCAGAGGAGCAATGGATATAGAAGGTTTAGGACCCTCAGTTATTTCAAAACTATTAAATAATAAATTGATTAAAGATGTAGCGGATTTATATTATCTAAAATTCGATGACATATATCAATTAGAACTATTTAAGGAAAAATCAACAATAAACCTTCTCAATGCAATAGATACAAGCAGGAAAAGACCTTTAGATAGATTGATATATGCACTCGGGATAAGGTTTGTTGGCTCACATATGGCCAATGTTTTGGCTAAAAATTACGAATCAATAGATGAATTATCAAAAGCAAGTGAGGACGAACTATTGTCAATATATGAGATTGGTCCTCATATTGCTCAAAGTGTTGTGAGTTTCTTTAAACAAAGCAGTAATAGAAAAATAATAGAGAAACTTAAAAAAGCTAATGTTACGACAAAAAAAGAGGTCATAGAAAAATTGCCTCAATTATTAGAAGGAAAAAGTCTTGTAATAACTGGAAAACTTATAAGTTACACGAGGGATGAAATTAGAGAGTTAATTAAAAAATTGGGGGGTAGAGTATTCTCCAGTGTGAGTAAAAAAACTGATTTTGTGATTGTAGGGGAAAACACTGGAAGTAAATTTGAAAAGGCAAAAAAACTTGATTTAAAAATAATAAATGAGGAAGAATTTAAAAAATTAATAAAAGGGATAAAATGAGATTTTATGATGAAAATGATTGTCCATGGAATTTTATGGAAGCAGTCATAGCGGTTATCTTGTTAATACCATTAATCTTAATATTAATCATCCCTATAGCTTACCTAATTGATAGAAGCATGGGCGAAGTTTTTTTCTCACCATCAGGAATTTCTAATTTTGGATTTACTTTAGGATATTTTGTACAGACTGCAGCATTTCTAATTCTTCTGTGGTTTTTTGTATTTTATAGAAATAGAGCAAGCTGGTATGATTTAGGGATTAGATCATTTAATCTTTTAAAAGGAGTTTTTCTATTTATATTTGGAATTATTGTAACATTTATAATACATATTACCTACAATGTAATTTTTCGTTCTATCATTCCGTGGGATACAGGTCAGACAAAGATCATGCAATTAATTGAGAATGAAAACATCTCAATTATAATGTTATTCATTGTGGCTGTAATAATAGCTCCATTTTGCGAAGAACTTTTTTTCAGAGGATTTTTATATCCAGCTTTTAAAAAGAAAATGAGAGTTCTCCCAGCTATGTTTTTAAGCTCAATTTTGTTTGCAGTTTTTCATTTTGAGCCAGCAGTTTTAATTCTCTTATTAGGCATGGGATTTGTCTTAGCCTTTATATATGAGAAGACTGGATCTTTAATTCCATCAATTCTTTTACACCTATTGTATAACTTAGCTGCGATTATAATTCTTTTTCAGATAAAATATTAGAAATTTCAAATTAATGTAATTTAGAGTAATGATGAAATATTATGGAGAAAATAAGTATAGAAGATGTTAAACATGTTGCAAAATTAGCTGAATTAGATCTCACAGAAGAGGAGATAAATAAATTTGTAGATCAGCTAAATATTGTATTAGAACATGCTGGAAAAATCAGTGAAATTGACACAAGTGGGGTTGAACCAACCTCTCATGCTATTGATTTTAAAAATGTTTTTAGAGACGATATTGTTAAAAAAAGTGTAAATAAAGAAGATGCTCTATCTAATTCGCAAAAAATAGTTCAGGACCTTTTTGAGCTTCCTCTTATGATTGAAGAATAGATATAGAGGGGGAAAAATAATAATGGAAAAAGAAAGATTATTTAGGTTAAGTGCAAAAAAGTTAACAGAACTTCTATCAAAAAGAGAAATATCAAATTTGGACATAGTAAATGATGTGGTTGAAAGAACTCAGGAGGTAGAGCCCATTGTTAAATCTTATATAACTACTAATATGCATGGTGCTATTGCTTCAGCAAAAAAGATAGATAAATTAATTTATAAATCAATTTTTAAAGGAAATAAGGTTGAACCTTTAATGGGAATACCAATAGCGATAAAAGACAACATCTCTACAGAAGGAATGCATACTACTTGTGGTTCAAAAATACTTGCAGGCTATAGGCCAATCTATAATGCTACTGTAATTAAGAATTTAAAAAATTCTAAAATAGTAATTATGGGTAAGACTAATATGGATGAATTTGCAATGGGTTCTTCAACTGAGAATTCAAGTTTTTGGTCAACGCACAACCCATGGAATTTAAGTAATGTTCCTGGGGGATCCAGTGGAGGGTCTGCAGCAGCTGTTGCAGTAGGAGAAGTCATTTTAGCATTAGGTTCAGATACTGGTGGTTCAGTAAGACAACCAGCTTCACTTTGTGGTGTAGTCGGATTAAAACCAACTTATGGATTGGTTTCAAGATATGGGCTTATTGCTTTTGCATCCTCTTTAGATCAAATTGGTCCAATTACTAGAAATGTTGAAGATTGCGCTTTACTGTTAAATGTAATTGCAGGTCATGACCCACTTGATTCAACTTCCGTTTTAAAGGAAAAAGAGGATTATACAGAATATCTAAAACAGAATATTAATGGATTAAAAATTGGATTAATAAAGGAATTAATGGGTAAGGGGATATCAAATTCGGTTAAAGATTCTGTTTATAAAGCAATGGATCTTTTTTCATCACTTGGTGCTTTTTGTGAGGAAGTTTCACTTCCAAGTTTGAAATTTGCATTAAGTGCTTATTATATTATTGCACCTGCTGAAGCAAGTTCTAATCTTGCTAGATACGATGGAATAAGATATGGACTAAGAGCTAAAAGAGTGAAAAGTTTCAGAAGTATGTATAGAAAAACCAGGTCTAAAGGTTTTGGAGATGAGGTTAAGAGAAGGATTATGTTAGGGACTTATGCCTTAAGCAGGGGATATTATGAAGCATATTATCTTCAAGCTCAAAAAGTAAGAACATTAATCATAAATGATTATAAAAGAGTATTTAGAAATTTTGATGTTTTAATTTCACCAACAACTCCAACAGTAGCATTTAAAATAGGGGAGAGATCTGAAGATCCTTTAACTATGTACCTATCTGATGCATGCACTATACCTGTAAATTTAGCTGGAATACCAGCAATTTCAATACCGTGTGGGGTTGATAATGGTTTACCCATTGGACTGCAAATAATGACACCTCACTTTAAAGAGGGACTATTAATAAAAACAGCATATAATTTTGAAAAGAATTTCAGTTTTAAGTTAAAACCACTTTATAAAAAATATAGGGAATAGATATGGATTTTGAAATAAAAATTGGATTGGAAACCCATGTTGAATTACTCACTGATTCAAAAATGTTC
This sequence comes from Actinomycetes bacterium, assembly GCA_023129485.1. Classification (GTDB taxonomy): domain Bacteria; phylum Actinomycetota; class Humimicrobiia; order JAHJRV01; family JAHJRV01; genus JAHJRV01. The sequence continues at coordinate 13,008 of JAGMBY010000041.1, forward strand.
TGTGGATGTAGTACAAAATTCGGTTCTCCACCAAATACTCAGACCTGTCCCATATGTCTTGGTCATCCAGGGACTCTTCCAGTTATAAATAAAAAAGCAATTAATTATACGATAAAAGTTGCTTTAGCATTGAATTGCAAGATTGCCAATTTTACTCAATTTCATCGTAAGAATTACTTCTACCCAGATTTACCTAAGGGATACCAGATATCACAATATGACCTACCAGTAGGTTTAAATGGTTATCTTGATATTGAATTAGATGGAAACAAAAAAAGGATAAGGATAAGTCGTGTTCATATTGAGGAGGATACAGCTAAATTAATACATTTTGGAAAGACGGGAAGAATAAGTGAAGCTGTCGGAAGTGGACTAGATTTCAATAGGAGCGGAATTCCACTTTTAGAGATTGTTTCAGCTCCTGATATAGAAAATGTAGAACAAGCAAAAGCTTATGTAGTCCTTTTAAAAAGGATACTTGAGTACCTCGAGATAAGTGATTGCAATATGGAGGAGGGTAAATTTAGAATTGATACGAATATTTCAGTAAGAAAAAAGGAAGACATATATTCTAAAGTTAGAACCGAACTTAAAAATCTTAATTCATTTCGCTTTTTAGAAAAAGGACTAAGTTATGAAATAAAAAGGCAAAAAGAAATTCTCTCGAAAGGTCAAAAGCTATATATGGAAACTCGGCATTTTGACTCAGAAACAATGACTACTAAGCCAATGAGAGTAAAAGAGGTAGCAGAGGATTATAGATATTTTCCAGAACCAGATTTAGTTCCAATGATAATAGATAAAAAATGGGTTGAGGAGATAAAAAAGACCATTCCAGAACTTCCCTATAGAAGAGCGAAGAGAATTAAAGAGCAATATAATCTTCCAAATAATGATGTTCAAATTATAACCTCTACTAAAGAAATGGCTGACTTCTTCGAATTTTGTGCAAAAACCTATCCTTACCCAAAGAAAATTAGTAATTGGATAACTGGTGATATGTTATACTACCTTAATCAGGAACAAATTCAAATAGAGGAATGTAAAATAAAACCCCAAAATCTTGTTGAGATGCTAAGAATGATAGATAAAGGATTAATTAGTGGTAAAATTGCAAAATCGGTTTTTAAGGATATGTTTAAGACTGGTGAGATGCCAGAAACTATAGTTAGGAGAAAAGGACTTGAGCAAATAAGTGATGTAGAAAAAATATCTAATATTATTGATGAGGTTATAAATGGGAATCCAGATGTTGTTAAACAATATCTATCCGGCAAAGAACAGGTTCTTGCATTTTTTATTGGTCAAGTCATGAAAAAAACAAAAGGTAAAGCAAATCCAAGAATAGTTAATGATATATTAAAGAAAAAACTAAAAAGGATGTCATTCTGAAGGAGCGATAGCGACTGAAGAATCTCATTAAAATTTAAAATAAGAGCTTTGGGTATACTTTCTTAGCTAAAAATGCCTGCGAAAGTATACCACAAAGCTCTTAATAAGAATTTAGCTTGTTTTTAATTATGCCAAAAATTCTATTATCTACTGCTTCGTTATATCCATATTCACTAAAAGAAGTATTTTCTATAGCAAAACATACAAAATTTGATGGATTAGAATTAGTTATAAGCGGTAAGTGTTTAAAGGGAGATTTTAACAATGTAAAGGATCTTACAAATTCATACAACTTACCAATTTACACAGTTCATGAACCTCTTTTTTTATTTTATAGAAAACCTGGAGTTGAAAATTCTTTAAAATTAACATTTGATGCTGCAAGTCATCTTAAATGTGATTCTGTAACTTTGCATCTACCACCTTTATTAAGACCTGATAATTCACATCCCTGGTGGGATAGTTATTCAAAACAATTTCTAAAGGTGATTTTAAATAATAATTTTAAGCCATTGATTGCGCTTGAAACTGTTTTTGATAGAAAATTTAATTTATATAAGAAATATTTTGCTGACCCAAATGTTTTAATAAGCTATACTTTAAAACATAATCTATTTATAACTTTTGATACAACTCACCATGGATTAAGAAGTTATAGCATTGAAAAAACTTTTGATATTTTAAAATCAAGAATTATAAATATTCATCTAAGCAATACTAAGAGAAGGAAACATGAACTACCATATTTAGGAAAAATCCCTCTGAAAAAATTTTTAAAATTCATTTCTAATAGGAATTATAGAAATTTTCTAACTCTGGAAATTTCACCTTTTGCGCTTAACTTCTGGAATAAAAAGAGAGTCAAGGAAAGACTCAAAAGGAGCATAAATTTTTGCAAAGAGAACATCTATTAAATTTTTTAAAAAATATAAGAAATATAAAAAATATTAATTGTTGTTATGTTATTATAAAAAAATATTTTTAATAATTATTTTTAATATCTTTTTATAATTTGATTTTATTTAATGACCTTCTCTATACTTTAATTTTTTATAATTATTTAATTTTTTTTAATAACCTATTTTTTGTACTTTAATTTTAATAAGTATATAAATTAATAAAAAAATCTCTGATTTATTTAATTCTTAAAGGTGCTTAAAATGGTAAAAAACATACCTGATTTTGTTCATCTTCACACTCATACAGAATTCTCATTATTAGATGGAGCGATAAGGATACCAAACTTAATCTCAAAGGTAAAAGAATTTAACATGCCCACAGTTGCAATAACTGATCATGGAAATCTTTATGGAGCCATAGAGTTTTTTACTTTAGCTAAAGAAGCAGGTATCAAGCCCATTATAGGATGTGAATTTTATGTAGCACCAAAATCCAGATTTGATAAATCTAAAAGAGCCGAAAAAACCAACCATATAACTATTTTAGTCAAGAACCTTCAGGGTTATAAAAATTTGATGAAACTTGTAACACATAGCTACCTTGAGGGGTTCTATTATAAACCAAGAGTTGATTATGAACTTCTTAGTAAATATAATTCAGAACTTATTGCCCTTTCAGGTTGTGTTTCGGGTGAAATTCCAAAATTAATTTTGGAGAATAGAATTGATGATGCAATTAATGTCGCTTTGAAATTATGTGAAATCTTTGGTAAGGAGAATTTTTATTTAGAAATCCAGGACCAAAATTTGGAAGAGCAATCCATTATAAATCCAAAGTTGATTGAGATATCAAAAAAACTGGATATCCCATTAGTAGCGACTAATGATGCACACTATTTAAATAAGGGAGATCATACTGCTCATGATGTTTTACTTTGTATTGGAACAAGAACAACCTTAGATGATAAGGAAAGACTTCAATTTGCAACCCCAGAATTTTACTTCAAATCAAAGGAGGAGATGTTTGAAATTTTTAAAGAAATCCCTGAAGTTCTTCAAAACACAATTGAGATATCAAAAAGGTGCAATTTAAAAATACCCATGAATCTGGATTTACTCCCAGATTATGAAGTTCCAAAAAATTATGATTTAAACAGTTATTTAGAGAAAATCTGCAGAGAAGGATTTAAGAAGAGATATCCAGAACCATCAGATGAAGCTCGTAAAAGATTAGAATTGGAACTTAATGTTATAAAAAAGATGGGATATTCCGGATATTTTCTGATTGTTTGGGATTTTGTGAATTATGCAAAACAAAATGATATTAGAGTAGGACCAGGAAGGGGGTCAGCTGCTGGAAGTATAGTTTCATACTGTTTAGGAATAACTGACATTAACCCCTTAAATTATGGTCTACTTTTTGAAAGATTTTTAAATCCTTATAGAAAAAGTCTTCCTGATATTGATATTGATTTCTGTTACGAGAGAAGAAATGAGATTATTGATTATGTTGTAAGAAAATATGGAAGAAATAAAGTAGCTCAACTTATTACATTTGGCACAATGGCAGCAAGAGCGTCTACTCGAGATGCTGGAAGAGTTTTTGGTATTCCTTATGGAAAGGTTGACAAGATAGCAAAGTTGATTCCTTTGGGAATTAGCACAACTATTGATAAATCAATAAACACTGTTCCAGAATTGCGAGATTTATATAATACTGATAAAGAGGTTAAAAAAATTTTGGATACAGCTATGACTTTGGAAGGACTTTCAAGACAGGATTCTATTCATGCAGCTGGTGTTGTGATATCCGACAAGGATCTTTCTGAATATACGCCATTACAAAAAAAAGGTGATGGTGAAGTTGTTACTCAGTACAAAATGGAGGATGTACAAAAAATAGGACTCTTAAAGATTGATTTTTTAGGGTTGAAAACTCTGAGTTTAATAGATAAAACTCTCGAAATAATTAGGCATACAAAAGAAATAAATATTGACTTAAATGAAATTGACTTACAGGACGAGAAGACATTTTCAATGATAAGTCATGGAGAAACAATTGGTGTATTTCAACTTGAAAGTTCTGGAATGAGAAATCTAATGATAGATTTACAACCAAGTTGTATAGAAGATCTAATTGCGTTACTTGCATTATATCGTCCTGGTCCACTGCAAAGTGGAATGGTTAAAGATTTTGTAGAAGCTAAAAAAGGAAAAAAGAAAATTAAATATCCACACCCATTGTTGGAACCTATACTGGAAGAAACTTATGGAATTATTGTATATCAAGAACAGGTCATGCAAATAGCATCAAAACTTGCAAACTTTACAATGGCAGAAGCTGATATTTTGAGAGGTGCTATTAGTAAAAAAAAGAGAAGGTTATTATCCAAGCAAAGAAATAAATTCATAGATGGAGCTATGGATAATGGAATAAGTGGAGAGACTGCTCAGAAGATATTTGATTTATTATTATTATTTGCTGAGTATGGTTTTAATAAATCACATTCTGCTGCATATGCATTGATTTCATATCAAACTGCATATTTAAAGGCAAATTTTCCAATAGAATTCATGGCTGCATTACTTACTGTGAGAATGGAGGATCAGGAAAAGGTTGCTCGGTATGTTAATGAGTGTAAGAGACTAAAAATTGAAGTATTACCTCCCGATGTTAATGAAAGTCTCTCCAATTTCACAGTAGTAGATGACAGAATCAGGTTTGGACTATCAGCTGTAAAAAATGTAGGAGAAAATGTTATTAAAAATATTGTAGCTGTTCGAAAAGAAGGTGAAAAATTTAAGTCATTTATTGATTTTTGTAGGAGAGTTGACCCTGTTGTTCTAAATAAAAAAACTTTGGAAAGTCTGATAATGGCAGGAGCTTTTGATTCACTAAAGCTCTCTAGGCAATTTCTCATGAAAAATTATAAAAAAATTGTTTCTCAGGTTCTTACAATAAGAAGCGATAGAGAAATAGGTCAATTTTCACTTTTTGGTGAAGATGTTATGTTTAAGGATGAATATCTCACAAATTTACCTGATGTAAAAATAGAATTTCCTAGAAAGAAGTTATTAGCATTTGAGAAAGAAATGTTAGGACTTTATGTTTCAGATCACCCTTTAATTGGTTATGAATATTTATTAGAAAAATACAGTGATTGTCAAATAAGTGAAGTAAGAAAACTTAGGGATAAGAGCATAATTAATATCGCTGGAGTAGTTTCAAGAATAAAGAAAATAACTACTAAAAAGGGAGAAATAATGATCTTTTTGACTTTAGAAGATATGAGTAATTCAATAGAGGTCATTGTTTTTCCTTCAATAATTAAGAAATTTCAGGAATTCCTCAAAGAGGACATGATAATTGGAATTAAGGGAAGGTTGGATATAAAAGAGGATCAAGCAAAATTAATTGCTAGTGAAATTGAAGAAATAAGAACTGAAACAGTAAAATCAAAATATGAAAACAATTCCTTAAAAAGAGTTCCTAAAAATATAGTTATTGAATTAGATTTAAATAGTATTGATGATCAATTTTTACACAGATTGAGAAGATTGCTTTTAAGTAATCCTGGACCTTCAAATGTTATTATAAAATTAAAATCTGATAAATTTTTTAAAACTATGAAATTAGGTAGTTCATTAAATGTCATACAATCCGATGAATTTATAGAAGAGATTGAGAATTTCTTAGGTGAAAAAGGCAGAATTATAGGTGTTAGGTCTTGACATGAGACATAAGATTTAAAGCTTTGGGTATACTTTCTTGACTGATATGTCTTCGAAAGTATACCACAAAGCAAACATAAACATATGGGGTGAAGTCTTGCAATATTATATAAATTAAAAGTGTCAGGTCTTAACATAGTAAAAAATAATTAAATAATGTGGTGCCGAAGGTGGGAGTTGAACCCACATGAGTATTAAAACTCACTGGATTTTGAGTCCAGCGCGTCTACCAATTCCGCCACTTCGGCATCAATTAAATTTTATATAGTAAGAAAATAATAATCAAGAAAAAATAATAATTAAGTAAGAATAATCAAGTAAAAATAATCAGGCAAATATTATAACATCTGTAAAAGATATATCGTTAATAACATTTTTTATCATTTACTTATTAGTTTTGGTAATGGGATATTAAAATTATGTATGATTAAAAAATAAAAGGTTAAATAAATGCAAAAAGCACAAAAGAAAGAAAAATTAGTAATTATTGATGGAAATAGCTTAGCATATAGAGCATTTTTTGCCCTTCCAGAAAGTATTATCACTTCAACTGGAATAATTACTAATTCAGTTTATGGATTTACAAATATGCTAATTAAGCTAATTAACGAGGAAAAACCTACTATGCTGGCGGTTGCTTTTGATAGTAAAAAACCAACATTTAGACATGAACTATATAAAGATTATAAATCCAATAGGGAGAGAATGCCAGAGGATTTAGCAAATCAATTTACTTTGATAGAAAATGTATTAAATGTTTTTGGTATTCCCATATATCAGGTAGATAGTTATGAAGCAGACGATATATTAGGTACATTAGCATTGCAAGCTGAAAATAAAGGGATTGAAGTATTAATAGTTACTGGGGACAAAGATACATTACAGTTAGTTTCTGAGAATGTAAAGGTACTATTTACTATAAAAGGAATTTCAAATGTCAGTATTTTTAGTCCTGATGAGGTGATTGAAAAATATGGAATAGATTCAAAATACATTCCGGATTATTTAGGTTTAGTTGGGGACAAAATAGATAATATTCCAGGTATCGTTGGTATTGGAAAAAAAACTGCAACAAAATTAATAAACAGTTTTGGTTCTTTAGAGAAGATATTATTTAAAGTAGATGAAATACAAAATAACAAAATTAAATTAAAATTGGAAAAAGATCATGAAATAGCAATTTTAAGTAAGAAGTTAGCAACGATAGATTGTAACGCTCCAGTTGAAATTGATGTTGAAAAATGTAAAGTAAAGAAGTTTGAGGAAAAAAAGGTCTATGAACTATTTGATTATCTTGAATTTAAAACATTATGGGAAAAACTTAAGAAACTAGATCTATTGAGAAAATCCACTAAAGAAAAAGATAAGCTTCATTGCTTAGTAGGTTTTATAGATAATGAGAAAGAACTTTCAAATTTAACTGAGAAAATTAAAGAAGTAAAAGAGATTGCAATTCAATTTCTGGTTAACAATAATGTATGTACCGGGATATCTATCTCTACCAAACCTGATAAATCTTTTTATATTCATATCGATAGTATCAAAAAAGAGGAGAATTTCTTTAAATTATTAAGGTCGGTTTTGACAGACTCAGATATTAAAAAAATAATGCACAATGCAAAAAACCAATTAAAAATTTTATTTAAAAAAGGTATCACATTACAAGGACTCATTTTCGATAGTTATATAGCATCTTACCTTTTAAGACCGCATCTGAAAGAATACGAACTTTCAGAAATTATTCAAAAATATTTGGGTTATAGTTCATATGATTTTAAAAGGGAAGAAACTGTTGGTCAGTTTGGATTGATTCAAGATGAAATTTGGATAAAAAAGAAAGCAGAAGTGGAGGGAAGAAGAACCTGTGCTTTACTTGTTTTAAAAACTATATTAGAGACCACACTCATATCTCAGGATATGGAGAAGCTATTTTATGAAGTTGAAATTCCATTAATAGAGGTTTTAGCTAAATTGGAACTACGGGGAGTAAAGATTGATAGAAATTACTTAAATAATTTAAATAGAAAATATCAAGATAAGATTTCAACAGTAACAGAAAAAATTTATAAGCTTGCTAGTCAAAAATTCAATATAAACTCTCCACAACAATTAGGAAAAATCCTTTTCGAAAAATTAAAACTAACACCATTTAAAAGAACAAAAACTGGATATGCTACCGGATTTACAGTTTTAAAAAGTTTGGAGAAAAAACACCCCATAATTAAAGAGATAATAAATTATAGAGAACTGTCAAAATTAAAATCAACATATATAGATGCACTACCCCCATTGATTAATAAATATGATGGCAGAATTCATACAACATTTCATCAAACTGGCACAGTTACCGGCAGATTGTCAAGTAGCGATCCCAACCTTCAAAATATACCTATTAGGACAGAACTTGGAAGGGAGATAAGAAAAGCTTTCATAGCTGATGAAGGTCGCATTCTATTAGAAGTTGACTATTCACAAGTCGAGCTGAGAATTCTGGCTCATCTATCTGAGGATGAAAATTTAATTAATGCTTTTAAACAAGATGTGGATTTTCATAGACTTACAGCTTCTCAACTGTTCAATATAAAAATGAATGAAGTCACTCCACAATATAGAAGAGCAGCAAAAGCAATAAATTTTGGAATAATTTATGGTATGACCAAATTTGGCTTAGCTTCCAGACTTAATATATCTGAAAGGGAAGCAGAAAATTATATAGAACAATATTTTAATCGCTATCCAAGAGTTAGAGAATATATAGATAATATTATTGAAGAAGCAAGAAACAATGGGTGTGTTAAAACAATTTTAAATAGAAGAAGATATATACCTGAAATTAAATCACGTAATCCTAAAATTAGACAACTTGGTAAGAGATTTGCAATTAATGCACCAATTCAGGGTAGTGCAGCTGATATTATTAAGATAGCTATGATAAATATATATAAGGAAATATTAAGTAAAAATTATGAATCAAGAATTGTATTACAGGTTCATGATGAATTAGTTTTAGAAGTACTCATAGATGAAAAGAATGATATTATTAAATTAGTAAGGGAAAAAATGGAGAAAGCCTATCCACTTAAAGTTAAGTTAAAAGCGGATATGAAAACTGGAAATAATTGGTATATGTAAATTTTTATTATATAATTACCAATTATTCTGTTATTTTCTCTTAAAAATTCCTTATTTTAAATAAAAATATTGAAATAATGCTTGCATTTCTTTTATAGTTAGTAGTATATTATAAAAAAATTTTTAAGGAGGAATTGTTATTGGAAGAAAAAAGAACATTTCAAGATCTATCTGAAGAAGAAAAACGATATATGACTGTAAATGAGAAAGGAGAAATTGTTCCCAATTATGAAATGACAATAGTCTCATTTAATGAAGGAGACATTATAAAGGGAACTGTTGTTAAAGTTAATAAAGATGAGGTTTTAGTTGATGTTGGATATAAATCTGAAGGAGTTATTCCACCAAGGGAGTTGTCTGTGAAATATGGTTTAGAATCCCATGAGTTGGTAAGTGTGAATGATGAGATAGAAGTTTTGGTACTTCAAAAAGAGGATCAAGATGGTAGACTAATTCTCTCTAAAAAAAGAGCAGAAACTCGAAAAGCTTTTGAGAAGATTATAAAAGCATATGAGGAAGAAAAGTTTATTAAAGGAGAAGTCATAGAACTAGTAAGGGGTGGTTTAATTGTTGACATTGGAATGAGAGCTTTCCTTCCAGGTTCTCTAATAGATTTGAAAAAAGTAACAGATTTTAATTTTTATCTTGGTAAGGAAGTTAAATGCAAGGTAATAAATATTGATAGAAATAAAAATAGTGTTATCTTATCCAGAAAAGCTTATCTTGAAGAAGAAAAAAGGGTACTTAGAGAAAAACTTGTAAAAACAATAAAAGTAGGTCAGGTAAAAAAAGGTTCAATTTCAAATATTGCAGATTTTGGAGCATTTGTTGATTTAGGTGGAGTAGACGGATTAATACATATATCAGAACTTTCCTGGGGACACGTGAGTCACCCCTCAGAGGTAGTGCAAATTGGAGATGAGGTTGAAGTAGTAGTTTTGGATGTTGATAAAGAGAAAAAAAGAGTATATTTAGGGCTTAAACAAACACAGATAGATCCATGGATGGAATTGACAAAAAAATATGCTATTGGTGATGTAGTTGAAGGGAAGGTAATAAAAATTGTGCCATTTGGTGCATTTGTCCAGATTGAAGATGGAATTGAGGGTTTAGTTCATATCTCAGAAATTGCTGTCTATAGTGTTGAAAAACCAGAGGAAGTTGTATCAATTGAAGATAATATAAAAGTTAAGATAATTGATATAGATTTTGATAGAAGAAGAATTGGTCTTAGTATAAGACAGGTTCCAAGAGCGAAAAAAGAAGTTGAGGAAATAAAAGAGAAACCAAAAAAGGAAGCTAAGGAAAAACCAAAAGAAGAAGTAAAAGAAAAAATTGAAGAAGCTAAACCAAGTGAAGAAAAAGTAGTTAAAAAAGAAACTAAAGAAGTAAAAGAAATAGTTAAACCTAAAGAAGGAAAGACAAAAGCTAAAAAGGAAGCTAAAGAAGTGAAGAAAAAAGCTGAACCCAAAGAGGAAGAGGTAAAGGTGGAAGAGGAGATAAAGGCTGAAGAAGATAAGAAGATTGAAGAAAAAACTGAAGTAAAAAAAACAAAATTAAAAACTAAAGAGAAAATTAAAAAAGAAAAAGATAAAAAAGAGAAAAAATAAATTAAAGAATAAAAAGAAGGAATATGAATCTCATAGTTTGGCTTTAATTTAGTTAATTTCGTGTCCAACCTTTGGGGTTCACTCCAATTTTTATCTTAATAAATTAATAAATTTAGAGAAATTAATATTTGATAAAATTTCATATAATTTGCTCTGTTTTAAAGCAGAGCATTTTTTATTTGATAAGTTAAAGGAGTAGGTTTAAAATTTAATATGAAAATATAAAATTTTAAAATATAAATAAATTTATAAGGATATTTATGAAAATTATATGTTTAGTTGGGGAAATAGGAACAGGAAAAACCACAGTTGCTAAAATATTGGAGAATTTAGGAGCGGATGTTATTTATTCTGATTATGTTGCAAAAATTGTCTCTTCAAAATCTGCTATTAAATCAGAATTAGTTAAATTCTTTGGTAAGAAAATACTTTACAGAAATGGAAGATTAAACAGGAAAAAGTTAGCAAATATTGTTTTTTCAAATAGAGATAAATTGGAGAAATTAAATGAGATAATGCTTCCTCAAATAGTGAAAGAAATTAAAAAAATTCTTTATCAAAAAGAAAAGTTGGAAAAAACTTCAAAACCAACAATCAAGAAAATTAAAAGAACAAAAAAAGAAGATGAAAGAATTGTTGTAATAGAAGCACCTCTTCTTTTTATAACTAATTTATATAAAAAATGTAATGAAATTCTTTATGTAACGTGTCCTATTGATTTAAGAATAGAAAGAGTTGCATCTAATATGAATCTATCAGAGAAAGAAGCTAAATTGAGAGTAGAAGGGCAGAATTTGTATATTCCTATAGAAAAGGTAAATTATATTATTAACAATAATAAAGATATGAATTATTTAAAAAAAGAAATCAAAAAATATTATAAATATATCCAGGATAGATATTTATTTAAGTCCCTTTTTTAAAATGACTAAATTCGAATTAATATCAAATTATAAACCACAGGGTGATCAGCCTAAAGCTATAAAAAAGCTTGTAGAAGGTTTAAATAGTGAAAATAGATTTCAAACATTGCTCGGGGTAACTGGATCTGGAAAAACTTATACAATGGCTCAGGCAATAAATAAAGTAAATAGACCGACATTGGTAATGTCTCCAAATAAGACATTAGCTGCTCAACTTTGTAATGAGTTTAAAGAATTTTTTCCAAAAAATTCAGTTCAATATTTTGTAAGTTATTATGATTATTATCAACCTGAAGCTTATGTTCCTACTACTGATACATACATTGAGAAAGATGCATCTATAAATGAACAGTTGGAAAGACTCAGGCTTTCAGCAACGAATGCTTTGCTTACAAGAAGGGATGTGATTATTGTTGCAAGTGTTTCATGTATATTTAATTTGGGCTCACCATCTCAATACCAGGAAAAAACTCTTATTTTAGCTGAGAGTGATAAATATGAAAGAGATAGAATACTATCAAAATTAGTGAAAATAAGATATGAGAGAAATGACTTTGACTTTATTTGGGGAACTTTCAGAGTAAAAGGAGATGTAATAGATATATTCCCACCTTATGAGGATAATGCTATTAGAATTGAATTATTTGGAGACGAGATAGAAAGAATACTTAGAATTAATTATCTAACTGGGGAAATTCTCGAGAGATTACCTATTATTATAATCTCTCCCGCAACCCATTTTCTAACTGATCCAAAAACAATGGATGAAATTTTAATTGAAGTTGAAAAGGAGTTAAATGATAGATTAAAAGAGCTAAAATCTAAGAATAAATTACTTGAAGCTCAAAGATTAAAAATGAGAACAAAATATGATTTGGAGATGTTGCGGGAGTTAGGATATTGTAAAGGAATTGAGAATTACTCAAGATATATTCAGGGTAGAGAGCCAGGATCTACTCCGCCAACATTATTGGATTATTTTCCAGATGATTTTGTAACATTTATTGACGAGTCTCATATAGCAATTCCACAGATAAATGGAATGTATCATGGAGATAGATCAAGAAAAGAAACGCTTATTGAACATGGATTTAGACTACTATCAGCTCTGGATAATAGACCTCTAAAAATGGATGAATTTTTAAATTCAGTAAATCAGGTAGTTTTTGTCTCAGCAACTCCGGGACCTTTTGAAATAAAAAAAAGTAAACAAGTAGTTGAGCAGATAATTAGACCTACAGGACTTGTTGACCCAGAAGTTGAAGTTAGAAAAACAACAGGTCAAATTGATAATTTGATGATGGAAATTAAAAAGAGAGCAGATCTGAATGAAAGAGTTTTGGTTACAACTTTAACGAAAAGAATGGCTGAAAATTTAACAGATTACTTACTTGATATGGGTTTTAAATCAAGATATCTTCATTCTGAGATAGATACTTTAGAAAGGGTAAAAATTATAAGAGAATTAAGAAAGGGAGAATTTGATATATTAATTGGGATTAATCTACTTAGAGAAGGTTTAGATCTTCCTGAAGTTTCTCTTGTTGCAATATTAGATTCAGATAAGGGAGGATATTTAAGATCAGATACTTCACTTATTCAGACGATTGGTAGAGCATCGAGAAATATTAGAGGGAAGGTTATAATGTACGCTGATAGAATAACAGACTCAATGAAAAGAGCAATAGATGAAACTAATAGAAGAAGAGATATTCAATTAAAATTTAATGAGGTAAATAATATAGAACCTCAGACAATTCATAAAAAAATATCAGATATATTAATGGCAACTAAAGTTGCTGAAGGAGAGGGAATAAAGGAAAAGAAAAAAATTCCTATTAAAATTTCTCCTGATGAATTGCCTAAGCTCATATTAGGTCTTGAGGAAGAGATGAGACTTGCTGCTGAGGAATTAAATTTTGAATATGCAGCAGTTTTAAGAGATCAGATAGAAGAATTAAAAAAATAGATTAAATCTTAAAAAATTTTTAATAATAATGCAACCCTAAAGGGTTGCCCTACATTAATTTGGAGGAGTTTGATGTAATACAAATGTAGGGCAAGGCTTTAGCCTTGCATATAAAAATCTAATAGCCATATTGATGTTATGATAAATTATAAGAAAAGAATGCGATTGAAAAAGTTCAATTACAAAGGTCGTTATCGTTATTTAATAACAATATGTACATATAAAAGAAAGTCAATATTTAAAAGCGACTCTTTAGTAAAATGGCTTATTAAAATTTTAAGAGAGAAATCAAATTCTTATGGGTTTAAGGTATGGGCTTATTGTTTTATGCCTGACCATTTACATCTTTTGATTGAAGGGAGAAATTCTGATTCAGATATGAGAAAATTTATTTCGTCGTATAAACAATATACAGGATTTTATTATAAAAAGAACTCAGATTTTTCCCTTTGGCAAATTAACTTCTATGAACATGTTCTGAGAAATGAAGAAAATACTATAAGTGTTGCATATTATATTTTTAATAATCCCGTAAGAAAGGGATTAGTTGATGATTATAAACAATATAAATATATAGGTTCCTTTGAGTTTGATGTAATACAAATGTAGGGCAAGGCTTTAGCCTTGCTTAATAATGCAACCCTAAAGGGTTGCCCTACATTAATTTGGACGATATGGAAAAGAGAAAGCTAATTATAAGAGGTGCTCGTGAGCACAATTTAAAGAATATAAATTTAGATCTTCCAAGAGATAAGATAATTGTGATAACTGGAATTAGCGGTTCTGGTAAATCGACTCTTGCATTTGACACCATTTATGCTGAAGGTCAGAGAAGATATGTAGAATCTTTATCTGCATATGCCAGACAATTTCTTGAGCAGATGGAAAAACCAGATGTTGATTATATTGAGGGACTTTCTCCTGCCATCTCAATTGACCAAAAAGGAACTACTAAAAATCCACGCTCAACTGTGGGAACAATAACTGAAATTTATGATTACATTAGGTTACTTTATGCTCGTATTGGAAAGCCACATTGTTATAAATGTGGTAAAAAGATATCACCGCAATCACCCCAACAGATAATAGATAAGGTTTTAGAATTACCAAAAGATATAAAATATATGATTCTATCCCCAATGGTTAGAGGCAGAAAAGGTGAGTATAAAGATCTTTTTAATCAGATAAGAAGAAAAGGTTATGTAAGAGTTAGAGTGGATGATGAAATAAGAAATTTAGAAGAAGAAATTACATTAGAAAAATATAAAAAGCACGACATTGAAATAGTAATAGACAGACTCATATCCAGACCAAATATAAGAAAGAGAGTTGCTGATTCAATAGAAACAGCTTTGAGAGAATCGGATGGAATAGTTTATATTCAAATTAATGGTGGGGAGAATCTTGTATTTTCACAAAAATTTGCATGTCTTGATTGTGGTACAAGCTTTGAAGAATTGTCTCCAAGAATGTTCTCATTTAATAGTCCCATTGGTGCTTGTAAATATTGTGATGGATTAGGATTTAAACAAGAAATTGACCCGGATTTAGTAGTGCCAGATAAAAATCTAAGTCTATCAGAAGGAGCTGTGAAATTATGGAGAGATAGTTCTTCAGTATTTTATCCCATGTATATGAAAGCTCTATCTAAAAAATATAATATTGATCTATCAACTCCATTTAAAAATTTGAGTGAAAATAACCAAAATATAATTTTATACGGTTCACCAGGAGAAAGAGTCCTTGTTGAGTATGAAAGACATAACGGTACAACAACCAGATTTCATACTCAGATTGAGGGTGTAATTAGTAATTTAGAGAGGAGATATAGAGGAACAGAGTCTGAATATAGTAGAGAAAAAATTGAGAAATACATGAGTATAAGGCCATGTCCAGAGTGTGGTGGAGCAAGACTAAGACCAGAGAGTTTGGCGGTAACTATTGGTGGAAAAAACATATATGAAATGAATCAAATGGATGTTTCTAAATGCAAATCTTTTATAGAGAATCTTAAACTAACACAAAAAGAGAGGATGATAGCAAGAAGAATATTAAAAGAAATAAGGGAAAGATTAACTTTTATGGAAAATGTGGGTTTAAATTACTTAACACTTAATAGAGAAACAAGAACTCTTTCTGCTGGAGAAGCACAAAGAATAAGATTAGCAACACAAATTGGTACTAGCCTTGTTGGAGTTTTATATATTCTTGATGAACCAAGTATCGGTCTTCATAATAGGGACAATAAAAGACTTCTTAAAACACTAAAAAGATTAAGGGACCTAGGAAATACTGTAATTGTTGTAGAGCATGATAGAGAAACAATTAGCCAAGCAGACTTAATAGTTGATTTGGGTCCTGGTGCGGGGGAACATGGTGGAGAAGTTGTTGTATTAGGAACATTAGAAGATGTTAAAAATGAACCGCGCTCAATTACAGGACAATATCTAAATGGTAAGAAAAAGATTGAAGTTCCGAAAAAAAGAAGAATAGAAGATAAAGGAGAGTTAGTTATATTGGGAGCGCACGAACATAATCTAAAAGAAATAGATGTCTCATTTCCTCTTGCTAAATTTATTTGTGTGACTGGAGTTTCAGGAGCTGGGAAAAGTACGTTAGTTAATGAAATCTTATATAGAGCACTAATGAATAGTTTATATAGAAGGTCAAAATATAAACCTGGTAAGCATAAAGGAATTGAAGGTTTAGAAAAAGTTGATAAGGTAATAGAGATTGACCAGTCCCCAATTGGAAGAACACCAAGATCAAATCCCGCAACTTATACAGGAGTATTTACACCTATAAGGGAAGTTTTTGCTGAGACTCAAGAAGCAAAAATAAGAGGTTATAAAAAAGGTAGATTCAGTTTTAATGTAAAGGGTGGAAGATGTGAAGCATGTAGGGGAGGCGGGACAATCAAGATAGAGATGCATTTTTTACCTGACATCTATATAACTTGTGACATTTGTAAGGGAAGAAGGTATAACAATGAAACTTTAGATGTAACTTTTAAAGGGAAAAACATTTCAGATGTTTTAAATATGAGTATTGAAGAAGCATTAGAATTTTTTAAAAACATTCCCCGGATTAAAAGAAAATTAAAGTTACTTGATGATGTTGGTCTTGGTTATATAAAATTAGGTCAATTTGCTACTACACTTTCAGGAGGAGAAGCTCAGAGAGTAAAACTTTCCAAGGAACTATCAAAGATTGCTACAGGAAAAACTATCTATATATTAGATGAACCTACAACAGGACTACATTTTGATGATATAAAGAAACTTCTTAATGTACTGAATAGATTAGTCGATAAGGGAAATACGGTAATAGTTATTGAACACAATTTAGATGTAATTAAAACTGCTGATTATATAATTGATCTTGGACCTGAAGGTGGTGATGAAGGAGGTTGGATTGTTGCAAAAGGATTACCAGAAGAGGTAGCTAAAAATCCGAAATCTTATACAGGAATTTATTTAAAGGAGTTATTAAATGTTTAGAAAAGCTCCAATGAAGATAAATGAATATCTTGACTATTTACCTGATAAACCAGGCATCTATATATTTTATAATTCTTTAGGCAAGCCATTATATATTGGAAAAGCCAAATCTTTGAAGAAAAGAGTTAAAAGCTACTTCCAAAAATCCCAAAACTTATCTACGAAGATAATTGATATGCTATCCAAAGTAGACAAATTGGATTTTATTGTTACTGATAATGAAGTTGAGGCATTGATTCTTGAAAGCACACTTATAAAAGAGCACAGACCAAAATATAATGTGAATCTAAAAGATGATAAAAGATATCCTTATATTGGGATCTCCATTTCTGAAAATTACCCACGTGTATTTTTTACGAGAAAAACAACTAATAAAAATCATATGTATTTTGGTCCATATACAAGCGCTCAAAATGTTAGAAAGATCTTAGATATACTTCAAAAAAGATTTAAATTTAGAAGATGTACCGGTACAAGACCCGGAAAGAAAACTGGTTCTTCTTGTCTCAACTATCATATAAATAGATGCTTAGCTCCATGTATAGGGAATATAAAAAAATCAGAATATAAAGAGATAATAGATATTATAATTCAGTTTCTCAACGGAAGAAGAAAGGAAATTGCTAAAAGTTTGGAGAAATGCATGAAACTAGCATCAAGTAAAAGAAGATTTGAAGATGCTGCAAGATTCAGAGATCGATTAATCGCAATAAATGATCTTATTCAAAAACAGAAGGTTGCAACAAGGTATAAATTAGATATTGATGTATTAGCTATTGCATTGAATGAAGACATAGCATGTGTTGAACTATTTACAATAAGGGGAGGACTTTTATTAGGTAAAGATAGTTTTATTTTGGAGAAAACATCAGAACTTAATAAAAAAGAACTACTTACCACATTTATAAAACAGTATTATAATTCGACATTTAGATTTCCAAAAGAAATTATTTTATCTACAAATATCTATGAAAAAGAGCTTATAAAAAATTGGTTGAGAGCCAAGAGAGGAGCATATACTGATATAAAAGTTCCCAAAAAAGGTGAGAAAAAAAGATTAGTAGAATTAGCTGAAAAAAATGCTTTAATTGAAATTACACAATTTTTAGATAAAGAGAAATTAGAAAAGATAAGGGAAAAAAGCTCTCTCATCTCATTAAAAGATAAACTAAATCTCAATTCAATTCCATATAGGATCGAATGTTATGATATATCAACATTAGCAGGCTCCCATTCTGTTGGGTCAATGGTTGTATTTATAAATGGTGTTCCTAAGAAATCACATTATAAAAGATTTAAAATTAAAGATATATCTGCTAGAGATGACCTCTCTATGATGAGTGAAGTGATTGAAAGAAGGTTTAAAAAGTTGTCATATCTACATAAAATGGATGAAAAAACTTATAAATATAAAAAAGACGATAAAGCTTATAAAAAGAAATATAAAGAATTCAATGCATTTGATTTAATGCCCGATCTTGTATTAATAGATGGTGGCAGGGGTCAACTCAGAGTAACAAAGAGAGTTCTTAAGAAATTTGGATTAGAAAATATCTCAGTTATTGGACTGTCTAAAAAACCTGATAAAATACATTTACTTAATAAAAAATTCCCTCTCATACTTCCAAAAAATTCACCAGCACTTTGGCTTTTAGAGAGAATCAGGGATGAAGCACATCGTTTTGCCATTTCTTATCACAGAAATCTTAGAGACAAAGAGATGGTAACATCAATTCTTGATAAAATTTATGGAGTTGGTTCAAAAAGAAAAACGAAATTGATTAAACATTTTGGCTCAGCTGAATATATTGCTGATGCAACACTTCAAGAATTATGTGATATTAGGGGAATACCTTACAAAGTCGCTCAAAGAATATACAAATATTTCCACCCCTTTTAACATAATTTATTAATTTACAATATAATATACTATTGATTTGGAAAATCATAAGTTACATTAAAATTCTTACTTACAATAGTAAATCTTTTATAGTTAAGAAATGAAAGTGAAAATAGAAATAATTGTTTAAATCCATCTTCTGTTGTGTGATGGTAAGAGGGGAATGAATTCAAAATAAACGTCTACCAGGAAAAACAAAGTTAAAAAATAAATATTTATAATGAAAGGATAAGTCATGAGGAATATTTTAATTAGAATTATAACTCTTACAATTACAATAATTTTAGTTGCTTATATATTCCCTGATAATATGATTCGTCTTGAGGGAGAAGGCTGGAGTATGATATGGCCAGCTCTTATAACAGCACTTTTCTTGGCATTAGTAAACTTAATAGTTAAACCAATAGTTTCAATTTTAACTATCCCTATAAATATTTTAACATTAGGTCTTTTTTCTTTAATAATAAATGCAGCAATGCTCTGGATTGTAGACTACTTTGTTAAAGGATTTTCTGTATCTGGAATTTGGGGATATTTTCTTGGAGCATTAGCAATAAGTATTATAAATTCTGTTTTATATAAAATACTGGCTGAAAAATAAGAAAAAAAATGGTTAGAAAAAAAATGGAGGAAAGAAAAGAGGAAGAAGGCTTAAGAACAGTAGTAATAACTGGGCTTTCTGGTGCAGGAAGGACATTGGCAATGAGATGCTTTGAAGATTCTGGTTATTTCTGTATTGACAATCTGCCATCTTCTCTAATTTTAGATTTATTAGATATATGTTCTCTTCCTGGAAGTAAGATTGATAAGTTAGCTCTGGTTCTAGATGTTCGTGGTAGATATTTTTTCGATCAATTACCGAATATACTAAGAGATTTAAAGGAAAAAAACATAGATTATCAGATTCTTTTCTTGTGGGCAAATGATGAGACTTTAGTTAAGAGATTTAAAGAAACAAGAAGAACTCATCCATTAGTAAAAAATGCTGATGTATCAGAGGGAATTCGTATTGAAAAGGAAAAAATGAAATTTTTAAGGGATGTTGCTGATATTGTAATTGATACATCTCATCTTACTCCAATGGAGCTTAAAAATAGGATAAATAATACTATTATATTGGGTCTTGAAAGAGAAAGAATGCAGATACAGGTAGTATCTTTTGGATATAGTTTAGGGATTCCACAGGATGCTGACTTAGTGATGGATGTTCGTTTTTTACCAAATCCTAATTATGTAGAATCATTGAGGTTAAAAAGTGGGTTAGACAAGGAAGTTTATGATTTTGTTATTAGTAAAAAAGAGACAGAGAGATTTTTAAAAATTTTTAGTAAGTTATTATCTTATACAATTCCTAATTATATTTTAGAGGGAAAGAATTATTTAAAAATTGCAATAGGTTGCACAGGGGGAAGACATAGATCTGTTGTCATTGCCAGAGAGATATTTAATTTTTTAAAAGAAAAGGGGTATGAAACTACAATTAATCACAGGGAATTAAAATAAAAAAAATTTAAAGGTATTATCAATCATGTGGATTTAAAACATTAGAAAAAATTAAAATTTTCATCAAACTTTACAATTATATTTATATCTAAATATTTCAATTAATTTTTAAAAATGGGAAAAATTAAAAGTTTTTCAGCTCATGTTAAAGATGAGTTAACAAGAGAAATTCCTGAAAAGGATTGCTGTAAGAAAGCAGAACTTTATGCTTCAATAAGAATTTATGGTTATGTAGCAGAGAAAAGAGAACAAGAGGAAAATAAAAAAGAAGATAAGGAGAAAAAAAGTTTTGAAGTAAAAATAAATACTGAAAGTGCATCAGTTGCTAGAAGAACAATAAAATTAATAAGAGACCTATTTAGTCATAAAATATCCGCTTATACAGAAGTTAAAAGCTATAAAAACAAAAGAAAAAGGTATTCCATTATAATACCTATTCAGGAAAGAATAACTGAATTTCTAAAAGCGCTTAAAATATTGGATGATAATTTTAAGATAAGTGAAAGGGTCTCTTCGAATTTAATCAGAAAAAAATGCTGTCAGATATCTTTTTTAAGAAGTTATTTTTATAATAGTGGATATATATCAAATCCTAAAAGTGGGTATCATTTAGAACTTGTCATTAAAAATGAAGAAGATGCAAAAAAAATTTCAAAGATTTTAAATAAGTTTTCCATTAATCCCAAAATTTATAAAAGAAGAGAATCTTTTAATATCTATTTAAAAAGAAGTGAAGATATTTTTAATTTCCTTAAATTAATTGGAGCTCACAGTACAGTTTTAAGTTTGGAAAACATCAAAGTAATAAAAGAGATAAAAAGTTATATTGAAAGAATAGTAAATTTTGAGTCAGCAAATCTTAAAAGAACTATTGAAGCATCTCAAAAACAGATTAATAATATTGAAAAAATAGAAAATTTTATGGGTATTGATTTACTTTCAAATGCACTTAGAGAAATAGCTTATATTAGACTTGAGTATCCACAGGCATCTTTATCAGAGCTTGGAAAATTGAGTGGAAAAAAATTATCAAAATCTGCTGTAAATAACAGATTAAGAAGAATCAAAAAAATAGCAAAAAGCTTATAAAATAGAAAATACTCATATTTTTATACCTTTGATGAGGGAGGTTGAGGAGGTAGTTAAAACATATAATTATAAAAATTTAAGGGATTTAAGTAAAAATTTTAAAAGAAAGGAGAAAGTTAAATGGCAATAAGAGTTGGTATAAATGGATTTGGGAGAATTGGAAGGTGTGTTTTCAAAGCGGGAATTGATGATAAAGAAATTGACTTTGTAGCTGTTAATGATATCACCACACCCGAGGTTTTAGCACACTTATTAGAGTATGATTCAACTTATGGAAGAACTGCAAATGTAGAAGTTAAAGATGATAAAATTTTAATTTGTGGTAGAGAAGTAAAAGCTCTTTGCGTTAGAGACCCTGCTCAGTTACCATGGGATGAATTAGGTGTAGATATAGTAGTGGAGTCAACAGGAATTTTTAGAAAGAGAGAAGATGCAAAAAAACATCTGGATGCAGGAGCAAAGAAAGTAATAATAAGTGCACCAGCAACAAATCCAGACATTACTATAGTAATGGGAGTTAATCATGAGAAATATGATACAGAGAATCATAATATTATATCTGGTGCGTCTTGCACAACGAATTGTATTGCTCCATTAGCAAAAGTTCTACACAAGAATTTTGGGATTCAAAAAGGTTTTATGACAACAATTCATGCATACACTAGTGACCAAAATTTGGTAGATGGTCCACATACAGACAAGCGAAGAGCAAGATCAGCAGCTATAAATATAGTACCCACTACAACAGGAGCAGCTATTGCGACAACCTTAGTTATACCAGAACTTAAAGGTAAAATGGGTGGAATGGCAATGCGAGTCCCGGTTCATGATGGTTCAATAGTAGATTTTGTGGTATTTTTAGAAAGAGATGTAACAATTGAAGAAGTAAATCAAGCCATGAAGAAAGCATCTGAAGAACCACCCCTTAAAGGAATTTTACAATATAGTAATGAACCATTAGTTTCATGCGATATAATAGGGAATTTGTATTCTTCAGTATATGATTCATTAGCAACTATGGTAATTGGTAATATGGTAAAGGTTCTTGGCTGGTATGACAATGAAATGGCTTATTCTAAGAGAGTAAATGATATGATTAAGTATATTGCGGAAAAAGGGTATTAATACTAAATTAAATTTAAAAATTGGGAGCTTTATAAGCTCTCTATTTTCTTAAACAAGAATATTTTAAAATTTCGATAATAATTTTTTCAATTTCTAAGTAGCATTAACTTTTTTAGGAGATATTATATGGAGAAAAAGACTATAAGAGATATTGATGTTAAAAATAAGAGAGTTTTTGTTAGAGCAGATTTAAATGTTCCTTTAGATGATGAAGGCAATATAACAGATGAAACTAGAATAATATCATCTTTACCAACGATTCAGTATCTAATAAAAAATAATGCAAAAATTATCTTGGCATCACATCTCGGAAGACCTAAAGGTAAATTTGTTGAAAAACTCAAAATGGATCCAATTGCAAAAGCATTGGAAAAACATCTCGCTAAAGAAGTAAAAAAGATGGATCAAGTTATGTCTAGTAAGGTTAAAAATGAGGTAAGAAAATTAAAAAGTGGAGATGTTCTACTTTTAGAGAATCTAAGATTTGACAAACGAGAAAGAGATAATGATAACGATTTTTCTAAGGAACTTGCAGAACTTGCAGATGTATATGTAAATGATGCTTTTGGCACCTCGCACAGAGAACATGCTTCAATGATAGGTATTTGTAAATACATCCCCTCAATAATGGGTTTTTTACTGGAAAAAGAACTAAATACATTTTTTTCTTTACTTAAAGAATCAGAGCATCCTTTTGTAGTAATATTAGGTGGAAGTAAAATTTCGGACAAATTGGGAGTTGTTAGAAATCTTTTGAAAGTTGTTGATACGATATTAGCAGGTGGTGGGATGTGTTACACCTTCTTGAAATCAATTGGTTTTGAAATAGGAAAATCCTTATTAGAAGAGGAGATGATAGAGTATTGTAAACAGGTTCTGGATGAATTTAGAAATGAAGGAAAAAAATTTCTGCTACCAGAAGATATTGTTGTAGCTGAAGAATTTAAAAAGGATTCAGTTTTTAAAACAGTTCAAATAGACAAGATACCTAAAGATTGGTTAGGATTAGATATTGGTCAAAAAACAATTGATAAATATAAAGATGAGATATTAAAAGCAAAAACAATATTTTGGAATGGTCCCATGGGTGTATTTGAGTGGGAATCATTTGAGAAAGGAACAAAAGAGATTGCTATTGCAATCACTGAAAGTAAAGCAGAGTCTGTAGTTGGTGGTGGAGACACAATAGCAGCAATTAAAAAATATAATGTCGCAGATAAAATTGGTTATATTTCAACAGGTGGGGGTGTATCTTTGAAGTTTCTTGAAGGTGTAAAATTACCAGCAGTTGAAGCATTAATAAACAAATAAAAAGAAGGATTAAACTGATATCTAAATTAATTCAAGAAAAGGAAAAAAAATGTTAAAGGGAGAGATTAGAAAACCAATAATTGCTGGAAATTGGAAGATGCATAAAATGCATCTTGAAGGTGTAAAGCTTGTTGAGGAAATAGATAATAGTCTGGATAAAAATCTGGATATTGAGGTTGTCATTATTCCTCCATTTACAGCACTTAGAAGTATTAGCACTGTTATAAAAGCTAACCAGATGAAAATTAAATTGGGTGCACAAAATATGCATTATATGTCAGAGGGTCCTTTTACAGGTGAAATATCACCGCTAATGTTAAAAGCGCTTGATATTGAATATGTGATAATTGGTCACTCCGAGAGAAGAGAGTATTTTGACGAGACTGATGAATTAATAAATAAAAAATTAAAAAAAGCTTTGGAAGTTGGCATCAAACCCATTCTTTGCGTAGGAGAACCATTAAGGATTAGAGAAATTGGAAAGCAGAAACAATATGTTAGAGAGCAATTAAACAACTGTTTAGAAGGGTTGAATGAAAATTATGTTCATAATATAGTCATTGCATATGAACCTATTTGGGCAATTGGAACTGGAAAGACAGCAACTCCAGAAGATGCCAATTTCATGATTTCATTTATAAGACAAAGAATAAGCAAGATATTTTCTCCTGTAATTTCTGAAAAAATAAGAATTCAATATGGTGGGAGTGTTAAGCCTTTTAGTATTGTTCCAATTATGGTCCAACCTGAAATAGATGGAGTATTAGTTGGCGGAGCAAGTTTAAATGCTCAAGATTTTAGTGATATTGTAAATTATAAGAAAAAATTAAAGAATATATGAAAAGAGTAAACCTTGAGTTAATATTTATACTTCTTTTAGCTTTTATCCTAACTTTTATAGCATTTAATCCAGAATTATCATGTTTTGGAGATAATGCAAGATACATGATACTTGGGAAATCAATCTCTCAAGGAAGTGGAGTTAGATTAATAAATTATCCAGAAAATCCTCCTGATTACAAAGCATATCCAGGTTTTCCACTTATTTTATCATTCTTTTATTTTATTTTTGGATTTAAATTCATTGGAGTGAATATTTTGATACTATCTAAAATAATTGTTTTTATCTGTTTTATTTTATCAGTCCTTTTTTTCTATCTTGTAGCTAAAGAAGAACTGGATAAAATTACCCTAATATTTGCTACAATTTTTTTCATAACACATCCCCAACTTTTAAGTTTCTCATCTAAGGTAATGACAGAAATTCCATTCAATCTTTTTATACTAATTACAATGTATTTTTATAATTTGAATAAAAATTTAAATAAAGATGAAGATTTTAATATTAGTTTTATATTACTTATATGTTTTTCAATCTTTACCTTTCTAATTAGACCAGTTGGTATTTTTATTATTTTTGCAATCTTTTTACAAATAATACTAAATGGCAAAAAGGTTAAATCAGGAATTTATCTTGGGATAACACTAATACCTGTTATTTTGTGGAACCTAAGATCCGCATTATCAAGTAAGGTTAGTTATGCAAGTGAGTTCTTTAAAGTAAACCTCAGTGATTATTCTAAGGGAAATATAAATTTTATAAAATTTCTTGAAAGAGCTAAATCAAATTTTTTTTACTATTTTAAAAAAGTATTTTTGCAACTTACAAATGGTTTAGAGGATATTTTAAAAAATAATATTTTTAAAATTGAAAAAATTAAATATTCAAGTTTGATTAAAAATTTAGGAATTAAAGATCTACATTCTATTGCAATTTTACTTGCAATAATCTTTCTCACTTTGGGGATTGTATACTTTATAAAAAAGAAAAAATATATTTATGTGATATATTTCATTCTTTATTTTGCAGGACTTCTTATGTGGCCATGGCAATCAGAAAGACTTACTATTTGTGTAATTCCTATTTTAATCATACTTTTTTCGAAAGGTTTGCTATTTTTCAAAGAAACAATCTTAAAAATTTCAGAGAAAAAGTCGACCAAGATATTTGCAAATGCAGTTTTAATAATAATCTTTATTATATTTTTAATTGGAAGTACATATAGTGGATATTTTGTAATTAAGAAAAATCTTGATTATAAAAATAGGGGAATATTTATATATTCTAAAAGATGGGAAAATTTCTATGATGCAATGTACTGGTTAAAGGAGAACTCATATGAGGGTAGTTATATTTTAAGTAGAAGTAATTTTTTAGTTTATATTCTAACCAATAGAGAGACTATAGCATTTCCTTATAGTGAAGAAGTACAAAAACAGAAGAAATATCTAAATAAATCTGATTTTATAATACAGGATAGAACAAATGAACGTTTTATGAAATATGTATATCCAGTAATAAGAAAATATGAGGAAAATTTTGAAATAGTATATAAAGCAGATGATAGTAAAACTATTGTTTACAAAAGACTTAAAAAACTTGATTAACTAAAAATTTAATTAAAAATCCTATTTAATAAGGGATGTTGTATAATATCTTAAGCATTAAAAACTTGAATTGACTAAAGAGGTATTGACAAAAACTATTTTTTTCTTTAGTATATTCAATCAAATTTAATTTATAATATATTTAAAATGATTTTTTAATTAATTATTGAATTTTTAATTAAATTTTTATTTAAATAATCTATTGAAAAATAAGAATCAAATATTTAATAATTTTAACAATATTTTATTAGTTGTAATCTTATAAATAATAGAAGTTGCACATCTTATCTTGGAAGCAGCATGTAAAAAACAAAAAGGGGGTGATTAAATAGAAAAATAAATATTTATTGTAAAAATTGATAAGGAGGTTTTTAAATGAATTTTCTTAAAAAGATAATTTTAACGATTGTAGCACTTTCAATAGTTGCATCATTATCACTTACAATCATTGGTTGTCCTCCAGCACCACCTGCTGAAGAAGTTGAAGAAGTTGAAGAAGTTGAAGAAGTTGAAGAAGTTGTTGGACCAAAACCTGGTGGAAATTTAATCATTGCACAATGGAGCTCTCCTGATGGTCCATGGGATCCAACTCTTTATACAGATGCTTATACAGCAATGTCCTTGGATTTAATAATGGAAGGATTAGCCGCTTATAATGAAAATCTAGAATTGATTCCATGGTTAGCGGAAAGCTGGGAAATCTCAGAAGATCAGAAGGAAATTATACTCTACATAAGAGAGGGTATTAAGTGGCATGATGGAGAAGACTTTACTGCTGAGGATGTATCATTTACATTCCATGTAATGGGAAATCCAGAATATTTAGGTGTTAGATATGGTGAAGTTGTAGAACCACTGCTTGGAGCACCAGCATATAAGGAAGGTACAGCAGATAAAATAGAGGGTATAGAAGTGATTGATCCTCTTACAATAAAGTTCACATTTGGGGAAGTTTATGCACCTGCAATAGAGTCCTGTGGATTCTCAGTGATCCCAAAACATATTTTTGAAGGTAATACTGGAGCAGCTCAGAGAGACTTTACAACTTCTGCTGATTTTGTACCAATTGGAACAGGTCCATACAAATGGGTAGCTTATGAAACAGACCAATATGTAGAACTTGCCAGAAATGAAGATTGGTGGGGATATGAATATGGTATGGGTGCAGGTGGAGAAGGTACAGGCGAAGGTCCTTTTGTAGATACCATTTTTTGTAAGATAATGGATCAAGATACAGGTCTTGCTGCCTTCTTAGCTGAAGAAGTTGACGCAGTTTCTGTTCCTATTGCTGAATATGATATGATAGCTGAAGTTGAATTTGCTCAAATGTATGAAGTTCCAGGAGGCGGATTCCAGCATTTTGCTCTAAATCAGTATAAAGCTCCATTTAATGATGTGAAGTTCAGACAAGCAGTTTGTTATGCAATTAACAGACAGAGCATAATAGATAATATCCTTGATGGTCATGGAGTTGTTGTAGCTTCACCAATCTGGTCAGAATCGTGGGCTCATAATCCTGAGGTGGAACCGTTCCCATATGATCCTGAAAAAGCTAAGGAACTCTTAGATGAAGCAGGATATTTAGATACAGATGAAGATGGTATTAGAGAGTATGATGGAGAGCCAATGATATTTGATCTATTCTACCCAACTGGAAACATGGTGAGAATGGCTTCAATGCCTCTTATCTGGAATAACTTAACAGCTGTTGGAATTGAAGTAAGAGGAGAACTTCAGGATTGGCCAACACTTACTGAACATGCATTTCCTGAGGATAGAAAAATTGAGCCAGATGACTATGATACATATCTAATGGGTTGGAGCCTTAGTATTGATCCTGATGCAGCAGTTATATGGAGCAGCAAGTATGCACATCCAGACGGATACAATGGTTATGGATATGCAAATGAAACCACAGATGCGATGTGGGATGAAGGTGTAAAGTATGTGGATACTGAAAAGAGAAAAGAAATCTACTACGAACTGGAAAAGATATTGGCAGAGGAACTACCAACCATCTTCTTATATAACGATAATGAAATTGTTGCAGTAAATGATAGAGTTAAAGGTGTTACAATAGTACCAGGTCTATGGGATTATGCAGCAAAAGTGTTCTTTGATATATTCAATGTTTGGATAGAAGAATAGTACCAATCATCGTTCAAAAAATAAAAAGTAACAACATGCAACCTACTTAGGTTGCATGTTGTTTATTAAAGAATATTTTATAATTTTTATAATTAAATAAAAAGATTATTTTTAAATTTATTGAAAAAAATTATTCTTTTAATTATACTGTTTTTGAATTGAATTTATAGTTTGAAAAATCTTATTTTTTTATATAATTATTTTCTAGGAGAGTGATTTTTAGTTGAGGCAATATATTACGAGAAGAGTAATTCAGATAATACCAATAGTTATTGGTATAACAATTGTAACATTCTTTTTGATTAAAATGTGCCCGGGTAATCCTCTCAAAGCTATGCTTTTTAACCCAGATATTAAACCTGAAGAAAGAGCAAGATTAGAAAGATTATACGGTTTTGATGATCCTATTTATGTACAATATTTTAGATGGTTAGCTAGACTACTAAAAGGAGATTTAGGTTGGTCTTTATATACAAGTAGACCTGTTACAAAACATATATTAGAGAGAATTGGTCCAACAGCTATTTTAGCGGGATCAACTCTATTTTTAAGTTTTTTAATTGCTATACCCTTTGGTATTTTATCAGCTACTAAACAGTATTCACTTTTAGATTACTCCAGTACTGTAATCATTTTCTTTGGGATGTCTTTGCCAATATTTTTCTTAGGTTTAGTAGTTATTTACATTTTTGCTGTGAGATTTGGTATCTTACCAACATCTGGAATGAAAACATTAGGAATACCTTTTAGCATTTGGGACAGAATTAAACATCTCATACTACCCATATCTGTTTTAACATTCTATCAAATTGCACCTGTTGTAAGATATGCAAGGTCAAGCATGTTGGAGGTAATAAGGGAAGATTATGTAAGAACAGCAAGGTCAAAAGGTATCTCGGAAAGAGATGTTATTTACAAACATGCATTAAGAAATGCTTTAATTCCTATTGTAACTCTTTTTGGGTTAAGCATACCTTTCATTTTCAATGGAGCTTTTATAACAGAAACCATTTTTGCTTGGCCTGGTATGGGTAGATTAGCAGTAGGGGCTGTATTTCAAAGAGATTATCCAATACTTATGGGAACAACTCTTGTTACAGCCATACTGGTTTTATTAGGAAATCTTATTGCAGACATATTATATGCTGTGGTTGACCCAAGAATAAGATATAAATAATATTAAAAATAAATTTATTTAAAAATTATAAGTTTATTTAATAATTAGGAGTGTGAAAATTTGGGAAATAATCCTGTATTAGAAGAAATTGAAAAGAAAATTGATTATACTGTTGCAAAAAAACCTATAACTCTTCGTTCTATAATATGGAAAAGATTTAAGAAAAACAAATTAGCTTTAGTAGGATTGATATTAATATCTATTCTTGTAATTGTTGCAATTTTTGCTAACTTTATTGCACCATATCCAGCAACAACAGTTGATTTTGCTAATAAAAAATTACCACCTTCTAAAGAACATATCTTAGGAACTGATGAATTAGGCTGTGATGTATTATCAAGACTCATTTATGGTGCAAGAATTTCATTATCTATAGGATTGGTTGCTGTTTGTTTATATGTTTCTATTGGAATATTAATAGGTGCTATTTCAGGTTTTTTTGGTGGCTGGATAGATGCTATCCTTATGAGATTTACAGATGTTATTATCTCATTTCCTTGGTTAGTATTAGTTATTCTTGTGGCTGCAATTTTAGGTCCAAGTATATATAATGTTATGTTAATTATTGGATTAACAGGTTGGACTACTGTGGCAAGACTTGTAAGGGGTGAATTTCTAAAGCTAAAAGAGATGGAATATACTTTGGCTGCAAGAGGTTTGGGTGCAAATAACTTTAGAATAATATTTACTCATCTATTACCAAATGCATTTGCTCCAGTTTTAGTAGCAGCAACTATGGGAGTAGCTGATGCTATTATAATTGAAGCAGCATTAAGTTTTTTAGGTTTAGGAGTTGCTTTTCCTGATACAAGTTGGGGTCAGATGATGCATGCAGCTCAATCGTTATCAGTATTAAGTAGAATGCCTTGGTTGTGGTTACCACCAGGAATTCTAATTTCAATTGCTGTTTTGTGTATTAATTTTATTGGTGATGGATTAAGAGATGCATTAGACCCAAAATTAATTCGATAGATTAAGGGGAATTAATGATTATAGGAAATGATGAAATAATAAAAATAAAAGGATTAAAAACTTATTTTCATACCGATGATGGAGTAGTTAAAGCTGTAGATGGTGTTGATTTTGATATTAGAAAAGGTGAAACAATGGGACTTGTAGGTGAATCCGCCTGTGGAAAAACAGTGACCGCTCTCTCTATAATGAGATTAGTTGAATCTCCACCTGGAAAAATAGAAGAAGGGGAAGTCTTATATAAAGGAGAGAATTTATTAAAAATTTCTCAGGAAAGAATGAGGAAAGTAAGAGGGAATGAAATAAGTATGATATTTCAGGAACCAATGACTTCACTCAATCCAGTTTTTACAATTGGGAGGCAGCTTTCAGAGGTTTTAATACTTCATCAAAATATGAGTAAAAACGAAGCTTTAGATAAATCTGAAGAAATGATAAAACTTGTAGGTATACCAAGACCAAGGGAAATCTTAAAAGGCTATTCCCATGAACTGAGTGGTGGGATGAGACAAAGAGCAATGATAGCTATGGCTCTTTCATGTAATCCAGGTCTTTTAATAGCAGATGAACCAACAACTGCATTAGATGTAACTATTCAAGCCCAGATTCTTGAATTAATAAAGAGTCTTCAAGAAAGTATTGGAATGACAGTTTTATTTATTACACATGATTTAGGTGTAATTGCTGAAGTCTCAGATAGAGTAGCAGTAATGTATGCTGGTAAAATACAGGAATTTGGTACTGCTGAAGGAATATTTTTAGAACACATTCATCCTTACACCGAAGGACTTTTAAAATCTATCCCAATGTTAAATGTGAGGAAGAAAAAATTGGATGTCATAGAGGGAAGTGTTCCTGATCCTCTTAATTTTCCACCTGGTTGTAAATTCAATCCGAGATGCAAATATAAAATTGGCAAGTGTGAAAAAGAGGAACCAAAACTTTTAGAAATTAAACCTGGTCATCTGTTGAGATGTTGGGTAAAAGTATAAAGTATGAAGGGGTCTTATGGATAATTTAGTTGAAGTTGAAAATTTAGTTAAATATTTTCCTGTAAAAACAGGTGTTTTTAAAAGAGTATCTGGGTGGGTAAAAGCTGTGGATGGTGTTTCATTTAATATAAAAAAAAGAGAGACTCTTGGGTTAGTTGGTGAGAGTGGATGTGGAAAAACCACAACTGGAAGATGCATAATAAGATTAATTGAACCTACTTCAGGAAAAATTATGTATAATGGAGAAGATTTACTTACTACTACTACAGAAAGATTGTTAAAATTGAGGAAGGAAATGCAAATTATTTTCCAAGACCCATTTGCTTCTCTTAATCCTCGAATGAATGTGGGGAGAATAATTGGCGAAGGACTTGTAATTCAGAAAAAATATAGTAAATCTGAGATACAGGATAGAGTAATTGATTTATTGAAAAAAGTTGGTTTGGAAGTTGACCATATTAAAAGATATCCTCATGAATTTAGTGGGGGTCAGAGACAAAGAATAGGAATTGCAAGAGCTTTAGCGGTAAATGCGAAATTTATTGTGTGTGATGAACCTGTTTCTGCACTTGATGTCTCCATTCAATCTCAGATTCTTAATTTATTGGATGAACTTCAGGATGAATTTGGATTAACCTACCTTTTTATAGCTCATGACTTAAGTGTAGTAGAACATGTAAGTGACAGGGTAGCTGTAATGTATTTAGGTAAAATTGTAGAAATAGCTTATAGGGATGAGCTTTATGAAAATCCATTACATCCTTATACTAAGGCACTACTATCCGCTGTTCCAATTCCAGACCCTAGAGTAAAAACTAAAAGAATAATTTTAAAAGGTGATGTCCCAAGTCCTGTTAATGTTCCACCTGGTTGTAATTTTCACACAAGATGTATGTATCGTAAAGATATATGTTCAAAAGAGATTCCTACATTAAAAGATATGGGTAACGAACATATTGTAGCATGCCACTATGCTGGAAAATTAAAATCATAGAATGAATACAATCAATGATTTTGAATTAAAAATACCTTTCTTTCATTTTAAAATAATCATTTTTTAATTCTAAATGTATATACAAAATAAGTTAATATTTAAAAAATATCTTTCTTCTGTTTTAAGAATAGTTTTATTCTTTTTCTTATTTATAACTTGCTCTCTACTACCACCAATTTATGAAAAAATTTATAGTAATCCTGAATTTTCAAGTAAATTTTTGGTAGAAGTGGATGAGGGATTCTCAATTGCAAAAACCATAATTGATAGTTTTGAATCAACTTCATATTCTGTATATAAAGATAAACTAAAAGATTATGAGGTTGTGTGGATAGATAGAGTTGATGAGGATCTCTGTCTTAAATTTATCAAATTGGATGAAAATCTTA
Organism: Actinomycetes bacterium; assembly: GCA_023129485.1. Taxonomy (GTDB): domain Bacteria; phylum Actinomycetota; class Humimicrobiia; order JAHJRV01; family JAHJRV01; genus JAHJRV01. The sequence goes on from JAGMBY010000041.1 coordinate 46,213, forward strand.
AAACAGTTATTCCTGAAACAATTTTAGATTCCAAAAAAAGATCTTATATAGATTATAAAATCCTTGTTGATGATGTTGGAAAAATTAATATTTTCTACTCATCAATTAATAAAGAAAATGGAATAAATTACCTAGATCACATTATGATGGATAAGGATGGAAAAAACATTTCAAACCCAAAATCAATTTGTGAGGGAATATATATTGATGATATTAATGCATGTTTTGACTCTAAAAAGGATATTTACTTAATATTCTCAGACATTAAGGAAGGTATAAGAGGTACATATGGTATAAAATTTCTTTCAAATGGAGAAATCTCAGATTCTCACAGATTAGAGGAGATATCAAAGGGAAGAGCTAAGAAACTAAAATTAGAGTTATACGATGATAAACTTTACTTAATATGGTATGACATTAGAGAGGATCCTAAAAGACCTTTTATATACTTAGGAGTATTTAATCAAGATTTTAAAAAAGTTTTAGAAAAAAGAGTGGGAAGGACAATCCTGTATGTAGGTAATATTCAAGCAGTTCATTCTGTTAATGAAAATGGAATTTATGTTTTTAGAACAGGTATTGTAACTGGAGAGGACATGGGTGTTGAGATAGGTGGGCATAATGACATAATTATGGATATATTTGATTTAAGTGGAGAAGATTTTATTAGAGGCAAATTTATAACTAGAACAGCAAAATGGTCTTACAATCCACATATCTCCTCTAACAAGGACAAAATACACATAGTATGGATGGATAATAGGAATGACAGACTTGATACTTACTATAATCTGGTAGATAAAGATGGTAATATTATTAAAGACCAAATGAGAGTGAATAATAAGGGTAAAGATACATATCTACCTAAAGTATTCCCATATGAAGATGATTATGCTCATTTCTTTTGGATAGGATTTAATCCCGATCAGACAAGTAAAATTATTTATAAAGATAATAAGGATATAGTTAAGGTTAACATATTTAACAAATTGGGAATTGGAGGTAAAAGAGAGTATCTTTTTGGAATGGGGGGTTACCTTTTTTCTCTTACTTTATCCGCTTTAGTATCAATATTATTAAATCTTGGAGCATTTATTTTAACATTGACTCTTTCCCTATTAATTTCAAATTATTTGAAGTCTAAAATTACAAAAAAAAGCTATTATAATTTAATAATCTTTTCAATCATCTTTCTAATATCTTCATTAACTAGATTCTATTTTAAATTTCCTCAAAAATTTCTTTTTGTAGAATTTTATCTTATCTATACTATTATTGGTTTCATATTCGCATCTATCTTTACACTCTTATTTCATAAGTTCCTTGATTTTAAAGACCAGATTATATTGGAAGTTTTTACAATGGTTTTATCATGGTTTGTTTTTGAAGGAATATTTTCAACCTTTCCCGCAATTTTAAGAATTTTTGTTTAAAGGTTTTATTTCTTTTCAGATTTTCTAAAAAATGAAATAAAAGTTACTACTGAAAGCAGATAAAAGACAAAGCAAATGAAAAATGGGATATTATATCCATAATTTTTCATTATAATTCCAGAATAAAAAGAAGAAATAGCCCATCCCATACTCCAAATGAAAGATGAAAAACCACTTGTAATACTCCTCTCTTCACTTGGAACAGTCTCCATTACAAAATTACTATATATTGGACTTGCCATATTCATTAAAGCTTGTCTTATAACATAAAAGATAGCAACCAATGTTATATTTGGAATTAATGCAATCATAAGTAGAAATGGAAGAGATGAAATCTCCAAAATACAAACTCCCATAACCTTACCAAATCTTTTTGTCACAAAAGGAATTAAGAAAGAAGCTATGCCAGTTGTTAAAGAACCTAATGCAAAAATAATACCAATCTGAGAAGTACTTGCATTTAAATGCTTTTTAAAAAAGACATTGAGAAAAGGCATAACCGTTCCTGCTCCTAAACCTAGTAGCAAATGAGGAGTTAATAATTTAGCATATAATTTAGGATATTTAATTTTTAAGATTCTTCTACCCAATTTATTGAAGGTGGTGATTTTGTCTTTACTTATTTTTAAAGTAGGTATTAATCCTAAGCTTGAAATAATACCACCTAGAATGAGGGATATTCGAAAGATAGTAGCTTCATCTGTAAAATTTGTACAATATTTTATTAAATTTGGAAGGTATCCTCCAAGAACACTGCCTACAACTGAACTGATCATCATTAATCCAAAACTAAAACCAAAAAGATGAGTCCTTTCAATTTTACTACTTGATTTAGTTAATAATGGACTTCTAACAACCATTGATAAAGAAATTACAAATCCTAATGCTAAATTAAAAATAATTAAAAGAATATTACTAGTTGTACTTACAAGCAAAATAGAAAATAATAGGATTAATAAGGAACTTATTACTAAAGGTCTTTTTAAGCCAAATCTATGGATAATTAAACCTGCAGGTATTGCCATTAATGCAGTACCGAAATTACCTATAGATGTTAAATAGCCAATGAAATCTAAATCATACCCTATTTGTAAAATGTAAAGATTAAACAATACATAAAAAATACCATATCCGATATGCGTCAAAAAAATATTTGCAAGATAAAGTTTTACATCAGACTTAAACAGTTTTATAGTCCTAAAATACTCACTTGTAGGATCTCTTAAATTCTTAATCACAATCTGAAATTATTTAAAAATTGTGCTTTTATTTATAAATATTTATTTTTCAAATAACTTTATTAAGTGATGTTTATAATTTGTTATTATTTAATTAAATTTAAATAAATTACATTTAATATTAAAATTCATTTTTTAAATTTATATTAGATATTTTAATAAAATAACATATGTTTTAAGTATTTTATTTGATAATTTTTAAAAATGGATTACAATTATAAAATATTTTTAATAAAGATTATTTTTTAAATAGAAGTTATAATATATAGATTAATAAAAAGCGGTTAAATAAAATAGGATTTAATTAATAGCATATAATTCATCCTATTGATGAAATATATATTATTAAAGAATAAATGTAGTTTAAATAAAGTTAATTTTATAAGGAGAAATAAAAAATGTCAACTTTATCAAATGTATTAATAATAATACATTCAATAATGTGTATAGCTTTGGTTATCATAATACTTCTTCAAGCTGGAAGAGGTGGAGGAATGTCACCTATTTTTGGTGAAATTTTCAGTCAAGTAACCAGTTCGAGTACTATAGAAAAAAATCTGAATAGAATAACTATTGCTATTTCAATAATATTTGTCATTACAACAATTTTATTATATGTATTACTGTAATAGATATGAATTATATAGTTATTATTATGAATTTTTATAATTAATGGAAGAATCTCTATTATTAAAATATATTATTGGAATAGATATAAAATATATATATTAAGTAAGGAATTTTTTTATACAATTAGTTGGAGAAATTTATGCCACCGTTATTAGAGGTAAAAAATTTAACCACAAGATTTTATACTCAAGATGGAGTAGTATATGCTGTTAACGGCATTAACTTTTATGTAAATAAAGGAGAAACACTGGGGGTAGTTGGTGAAAGTGGTTGTGGAAAAACTACAGTTGCCAA
>JAGMBY010000042.1 GCA_023129485.1 Actinomycetes bacterium
AATCATATGGGTCATTTAAATAGTAAGATAGCAGGTCTAAATCAAAAATAGTTAAGACTATTGGGAATGGGTTATTATCTTTTTTGCCCAACATAACATGTGCCTGATGAGTTAGAGATGGATAATTCTCTGTTGTAACCCCCATTATATAAACTTCATCAATTTCTTCTGAAAGTTTTATTTCGTTACCATTTCCATCTATAAACTTTGCATTCTTTTCAATTATTTTATGACGTGATACAAGACCTTGTTCATAAGCATCCTGAACAGCTTCTTGAAAATCTTTTTGTAGTTGTTCATCATTGCCAGTTCTTGAAAGTGTAGTTAATTTTTTAGATTTAACCTGCACGCACAGAGCTTTGCTTCCAAGGACGCAAAGCACATCAATATCTGTATCATCTTTCCCTTTTTTTGTTGTAATTTTTACCGATTTAAAAGTTTTATTCTCTCCAAATATTTTTAATAAAAACTCGTATGCAATTTCTTCTCCCACTCTTCCCCTATTTTTTCCTGCCTGATCCTCATATTCTTTATTTTTTATCATCCAGTAAAAAGGACTTTCGTATATTGCTTCAAATAACAAAAAAGGAATTGGTACAAAATATTTCTCTTCATCTAGCTTAATAATGGGATGAGAATTTATAAGATTATAGTTCCCGATAGTTCTAAATTGAGAATTGATCCCCTTTTTAATAGAAATCGAAAAATTGTTAAGGAATGATTTAATATTAACATCACTATCGAAATCAGTCTTTCTAATAACAAATAGCTCTATCAATCCCTTGTAAAAAGACTTCCATTCATCTTCCCCAATTTTATCCATGCTTAAATTTTTCTTGTCTGTCACATCTTCAAAAAATAATTCTACATATTGATATAACTCCAACATTGGCAATAACTCTTTTTTACACTTCTTCCAATCTTCATTTAAGTTTTTCTTTTTAATATCCTCAGTTATCTGAGGCAATCTTTCCTTTAAACCATATAGGCGAACTTTTTTTGATTTTTCTTGTAAAATATTTTCTATTTGAATAGCAATATTTTTCGTTTGTTCTATATCGAAATTCTTTTTTTCGGAAAGCCATTTTTTATCATATTTGTACTTTCTTTCTAAGAAATCTAAATATTGAAAATCATAAGCACCTGTTCCAGAATAAAATATTGGTTCTGTAAGCATGTCTCCTTTGCCAAAGAATTCTTTTTGTTCTTTCCTGAAATCTTTTTTTTCATGCTCTTTCTTAAGACTCTTTTGTAATTTTTCCGTAAATGGAATCATGAAAGATTGATGCAATTCTTCCATTAACTCATAAGTGTTTTGTTTCATCTGAATCAAGTCTTGCCATAAATCAGGTGGTGTGAAATTAATTTGATTTTGAATCAAAAAACCGAGCAATAAAGAGACCTCTTTATGGCTAAGTCTTTTTATAAGATTTAATTCTTGTATTTTTTCAGGATTAATATGAAAATCCTCAAAAATAATCATACAAAGAGCATAAATATAGCCTTTTGAACTTATTAAACTCTTTAAATCTTTAATTACTATTTCAGTTTTTCTCATCACAATAATACTCCAGAAAATATTTGTAAATATGTGACAGGGGAAAGTTATTTGCCGCACTTTACTAATTTTAATTAATAACAGGAAGATATCCTATTTTTTCTATGGTTTAGCTTTCCATTTTACGAAGTCTTTATTTGGGACGTCTATCTATTATAGTAATACCTAAAGCCTCAACCATCCGGTTAAGAAACTCCTCAGATCCTATAGGTTTTCCGCTAAAAATTACCGAATTATTAACTTGCACACCTTCCCTATTCATCTAATTTAAAACCAAAATATTAATTATCTAAGAAAATGGGAAGTGTTCCTAAGATTATGGGGTCAGGTCTTGAAATATCATTTT
>JAGMBY010000043.1 GCA_023129485.1 Actinomycetes bacterium
CCAAAAATGTTTTTTAAAAAAATTATAGGTTACAAAAAACTGTATAATTCCGAATAATACCGAGAAGCCCAGAAAAATCCATGTTAATATTAGGATATATTTTTCGATATTATTAAGTTGATTTGTAATTTCTTCATTTAAGAAAATTAGTAATGAAAATGAAAGAATTGCAGCTGCAATAAATATAAGCTGAATATTCAATCCTCTAAAAGTTTCATTTCCCTCTTGTTGACTAGACTGTAAAGCTTCTTTGTGGATCTTTTTTGCTTTTTCTAAATATTCACCCATAATGATATTTACCTTTTAAAAATTTATGCTCACAAAATCCTTATAAAGAGGATTTTCTAACATATATACTTAATAGTTCTACCTTGCCAATTACCAATCCTTGAAGTAGGATAAGATTTTTCTATATTCTTTATACTATAAATCTTTTAAAAACTCTCTTTATAAAAAAACTTATTTAGAAACACCCTGCTCTTTTAGTGCAAGGGTTTTTGTAAGTATATGTTTGTTTTATTTGATTAATGTATGATATTTATTTTAATAAATATCTTGTAGGTCCCCTACATTGAGTTGTTAGGTGTTATTAATTTTATCTTGTCTTTCTTCTTTTAATTCAATTGGAGAAGTTTTCTTCTTTTTAGCTTCATCCAAGTCTTTGATAGTTTTTATTACTTCTTGAAAGTGACCAACACTACTTATAATTGATAATCCAGGAGTAGCCCCTACTCTATTAGGTAAATATGCTGAAACAGAACCAATTAGTTTAATTCCTTTTGCATCTATATAGAAAGTAGGTCCACCACTAACACCGTTAATAGCTACACCATCGACCAAATAAGTTTTAAAATCTTCTAACCAAGAACTAGTCTTACCAGAGAAGAAACATAAGTTTTTAGGGGAAACCGATGGAAATCCAATCCAACCAATTTCATTTCCTACTTTAAGACGTTTTCCTTTAGGAACAAATGTTAATGTATTCTCCGGGAAAGGGATTTTGTTCTTTGCAAAAATAATAACAGCTGTGTCTAATTTAAGATCAAGAAAAATGTATCTATCAGGTTCTCTTAATAATTTTTCTTCTTTAGAAATAAAATGTTGTATTCGGATCGGCTCTTGCCAACGATCTGATTCTGCTATGACATGCGCGGCTGTAGCTATACCGCAAAGCAATTTACTTTAGTATATGCACATAAAAATCCTGTACCAGAACCACGAGGAGTATCTATTTTTACAACATGAGGTTCAATTATTTCGATAGCTTCTTGCCATGATAATTCAGCCATATAACCCTCCTTTAATATTTTAAAATCAACCTAGATTATCTGCACTATAAAATTACCTTAACAGCTTTTATTAACTATAAAAATTCTTCTTTAAGCAACCATTATTTTGCTTAAAAAACTTATCTATTAAATTAAAATTCCATATTTATTTAAAGCTTCCTTCTTTTGTAAAAGAAATAATTTATAATTTTTTTTAATCGTTTTTTAGCAATTCTGCCTACCCTGCCCTTTTGGTTGAGTAGGGTTGTTATTTGTATGAGTTTCTCTTCTTATTATTAATTAGCTTTTATGAGGAAAAGAGGCCGAAAACCTACCGTAAATTCGGTTGTTGCTTTATTTTTTTCTTGTTTTCTGTCATTCAATCTCTCCTAAAATGGCGAGGTTTTTATTATCTATCAATTAAATTTTCTCCTATTTTATCTAAATTCTCTTTTGTTTTTTTTACTTCTTCTGTAAATTTAAAATAGTCTTTAACTTCTTTCAGAAATTCTTTGGCAATTTTTTTTTGCTCTAGTTTGGGTGGGACAATTACAAAAATATTCTTAATATCAAATTCATAAATTTCAGCAGTCATTCCTCTGATAAAATGTTTAAACTGTTTCCTTCCATAATCAGAGGCAAGATATATAAATAGATAAACTGGGTCTATTTTTGAAGTATTTGGTCTTATAATTAAAAATTTACTCAAAGCTAATAAAGATTTGAGCTCTTTTGGTATTTCATCTACTTGGGTTATTTTATCTCCAATATATTCTTTGGTATGTGCGACTGATTGAATAAGAACGTCGTTTTGTTTGACAAATTTTTTAGAATTCTTATATTTACTTTCATCTACAAATTGTATGCTAAACCAATTGATATAACCAACTTTATTAGTAATCTTAGTTACAGTAGCAGTTTTAATTATTGGAATACCTTGTTCCTTATAATCTGATTTTTTAGGTCCAACTCCTGCAAAAATATTTTCACTTACTTCTTCTAATGGAACAATATTAAAACCTCTTTTTCTTTTTGCCTTCTCAATTTTTTCTAAAATATCAATATAATCTTTACTATATGCTTCTACATCCAACTTATTTTTGATTTGCGAGAAATCTATTTTGGTTATCCATAAATCACTTTTAAGCTCTTTATGTTTAGGATAATTGGTTGGATTTTTCTTAAATTTATTATATTCATCTAAAACTTGGGGCAAATCGTTTATATCTTCTCTCCTCGTGGCATCATAACCAACGTGTTCAACATGTGCTATAAAGATTGGGTGGTCCTTAACTTTTTCATCTTCTCTTAATTTTTGTAGGAACAATAAACTGGTTTTGGACATAGAACCGTATGGTATAAATGTATGTTGTGGAATACTCACCACACCCAAAATTTTAGCCCTCTTGGTAATATACTCCACCACAGGTATGTTTCCTTTATTCGTAAATGCACTATCGGGCAATACTATACCTATCTTCCCACCTTCTTTGACTAAATCAAAACACCTTTCCAAAAATAAAATTTCAGACATTTCGGATTTTTTTATCTTTCCTTTATTGTCTTTAGCGAGAAAATACTTTTTGAAATATGATTTTTCGGTTGATCTTATTCTTTTACCAAATGGAGGATTAGTTAAAACAAGATCATATTTGCTTGGTTTTATAGCTTTTTTGGGATCAAAATTTTCATAATCATCTAAAGCATCGTGGCACTCTATATTACTATGCCCATCTTCATGTATAACCATATCCATCATAGCAACTCTGGCTATTCTATCGTTTATCTCTATCCCAAAAATCTGTTTATGGGAAAAATCCCAGTTTATTCTATCAATAGTTTCTTTATCCGATTTATATCTCTCTTGTGTCTTGCTTAATACATGTTTCATTGCATATAGGAGAAATCCGCCAGAGCCACAAGCGGGGTCTATTAAAAAATCATTTTCATCTGGGCTAGTGAATCCAACCATAAACTCCACTATTTGCCTTGATGTAAAGTATTGACCATATTCTCCTCTAAACAATTTTCCTAAGAAATTTTCAAATGCTCTACCTTTTACATCTAAATCAGTATTTCTTAATGAAATATTTTGCAAATGTTCCACAACTCTGAATACAACATTATCAGGGAGTTCAATTTTTACTTTAAAAACATCGGAATTTTTTTTCTGGACAGTATCATAAACTTCCTTGACTCTTTTTGCTACATCTCTGGGTTCTTCGTATGTTCCAATCTGTAATTTATAATATTCTCCATGTGGAGTAAATCTTTCATCAAACAACTTTGTGATCAATAATTTACTTATCTCATCAAAAGCAACGGCAGGGTCTCTTTTTCCACCTTCCCAGATTTCGTTGTGGCATAAATGGAATTTTTTGTCAAGTTCATTAAAATCTGCTTCTTTTAGCTCGTTTTCTGTATCTCCACGCTTATATCTAAATTTTGGAGCTTTGCCATATTTTATAGGAATGTCAGCAATTCTGTATTTCTCTAATTTAGAGACATTAGAAGGATGTTTTTCGATATTGTAGGTCATCCTCTCAGGACCACATACTACTAGAAGAAAACTCGCATTTAGAAGATTAGAATTACCTAATCCTTCTCTTTTTGCCTCTTCAATATCTTTTAATGTAGATTCCGCTTTTGTTTCAACAACAATAAAAGCAGATTCTTTATCATCATCTTCATAAATAACGATGTCAGCAGGTAATTTAGGTTCTCTTCTTGGACTTAAAACTTCTGTGTCAATTCTCTTTTTAGGATATTTATATTTCTCAACTAACTCTATAAAAACAGAAGCTCTAACTTTTTCTTCTGGGTCTTTAAAATTATACGATTTTCCATTAGGATAAAATATCCTATTATCTTTAATTTTGAAAATTCCTTTTTTAACCCCATCTTCAATGATTCCATCATTCTGATTGTAATTATGATTCGACATAGTGATTACCTCTTTAGATTGATAAACATAATACTTTATTTAAGTATTTTTGTATTTTATTTAACTTAGAGTTTAACAAGAATAACTTTTCTAAAAAATTTATATTTTATTACAAAAAATCAAACCACTCAGTTTCTTCCCATTTTCTAGTAGACTTAGAATTAGTAATGCTTTTGCGCAATTTTTTTATAACTTCTTTTCTTTCTTCATGGGTAAGGTCAGTATCTAGATCTAATTTTCCTGAACGAATTTCGTTTAGCAAATTTTCATTGGCAAAATTTTTAATTTTTTCATATTCTAATTCTTCTCCTTTATTTATTAAGACTTCTTCTCTTTCTAACCTCGCTAAAGTAATAAATACTCTAAATAACTCCTCAGAAAAGACATAATGGGCTCTCTCTTTATTCTTTTTTATATATCCTCCTTTAACTAGTGAATCTAAAATTGATTTAGTGCTTTTACCATTTACTAACTTGTCTCCAAATTCTTCTTTAATCCATTCTATTGGTATTTCAACAGGAAGTGTTTTATCCTCTTGTTCATATTTGGTAATATTAGTTATTAATTCACGATCTTCTTCTGATATTTCTCTTAATACACTTAGATACTCTTCTTTTTTATCAGACATAAGAATATTGTCAATTCCTATTTTTATATCATCAAAAGTCATATTTGATTCATCTTTCATAACTTTAAAACCTGCATCGCCAAGTAGATGGGGAATATGGGGAAATCCAGATGAAAGTGAAACAATAAGCTCTTTACCTTTATCTTCAATCTTAAAGGGTGGTGAAAAAGTGGCTCCCGCATAATCCAATATAAATTCTAATTCGCCGGCTTTTAAAATTGGAATTTTTACGGTATTAATAATTCGAGAAAAGGAAGGATCTCCCTTCCACAAGTGATTATAAATTCCAGTATTTCCAGCAAAAATAAAAGAAATATGTTTAGCACCTTCTGTTGATAACATCTCATATACAGTTTTAATAAAGTGGGCAAAATTAATATCAGGTGAAAGATAATCTAATTCATCTATCATTACATTTATACCTTGATAAATTCCAGATTCAATAATTATTTTAAGAGCATTAGCTAATTCAGACGTTAAAATTGTTGCAATTGTTGTTGGAGAATATTTAGTAGAATCAATTTTTGTTTCAACTCCTGCTTGTAAAACACCAAGATTAAATTTTAGAAAATATTTTTTATCTTTATAATTAATGCTTTTCAATTTTTTATTATATTGTCTTTCGAGAAAGCATAGTATATTATAAGCTACTTGTGATATAGAATCTTGTTTATTGCAAGGAATTCTTGTACATAAATATTTCGGAAAATCAGAATCAATGTCACATCTTGTTAAAAGTGTTTTATCTCCCATTAACATTTTTTGAAGCTGTATACCCATTGAAGACTTACCAATCGCTCTTGGACCATAAATTAATATATTACGTTCATGGAATAAATTTTGAACACAAAATGATATCTCTTCTTTACGAAGAGCAAAAGCATTTGGATCATACTCAAATTCGTTAACTTTAAATGGACTCTTCGGTCTTAATATTCGCAATATAACTACCTCTTTTATAAATTCATAATTCACATATTTATTTTTTAAAAAAAATTTATTTTAACACTAGAGAAATATAAAGTAATTTTTAATTATATTATATAAACAATATATTATATATATACGACAATAAATCTTAAAAATCCTTCTTTTTTAAAAAATTATTTAAATAAAAACCCCCCGAAGATTATGGGGTCAGGTCTTGCAATATCACTTTTCCTCTTCCCCCTCAATTTTTTTAATTAAAATAGAGGCACATCCTACTTTTTCTATGGTATAGCTTTCCATTTTACGAAGTCTTCCTTTAGAACGTTTATCTATAGTAACACCTAAAGCCTCAACCATCCGGTTAAAAACTCCTCAGGCCCTATAGGTTGTCACGGTAGGACAGCCGGTTACCCGACTGCCCCCGCACAGATCCCAGCGTCCGGAACTACCGCACTGGGCTCTTCAGAAATACTCGCTTCCGTAGAAGTAAAACTAATAA
>JAGMBY010000044.1 GCA_023129485.1 Actinomycetes bacterium
GTTGCCCTACATATTAAAATCATAGTTGAAGAAAAAAAAATAAATATTAAGCAATTAATACCAATGTAGGGCAAGGCTTTAGCCTTGCTATAAAATAAATAAACTATGCAACCCTAAAGGGTTGCCCTACTTTAAAAAAAATTATAAAGTAATAAGAATATATTTTATTTCTATAATTTTTATAGATGTAGTTTGATATAATTATTTTTTGTTATTGTAAAATGCAGTTTTATTATTGGAACTTACTTTTTATTGTTGTATTTACTATAAATTTGTAGTCGGAAGATAATAGTCAAAACACAGTTGATATTTAAGTATCAATTTAAAAAACATAAAAATTTCTTTAAAGGGGAAATCATTGTTGTGGGGAATAAATAAAAAAGATTTATCGACAAGTAAATAATAATATGTGAGGAGGTTTTATTGTGGAAAAACATGAACTTGAGAAAAAGATAAGAGATATTCCGGGATTTCCAAAAGCTGGGATAATTTTTAAAGATATAACCCCACTGCTCTTAGACACAAAATCATTTAAACAAGCTATTGATATAATGGCAGATTATTATAAGGACAAAAATATAACTTCAATAGTTTCTGCAGAAGCGAGAGGCTTTATTTTTGGAGGTGCTTTGGCTTATAAATTAGGCGTTGGATTTATACCAGCTCGTAAACCTGGAAAACTTCCTTATAAAACAATTAGACAGGAATATGAGCTTGAATATGGGACCGATGCTTTGGAGATACATGAGGATGCTATAAAATTTGGAGACAGAGTACTAATTGTTGATGATGTTATAGCTACTGGTGGAACTACAGCAGCACAAGCTAAGCTGATTGAGAAGATGGGTGGTGAAGTTGCTGGTATTTGCTTTTTAGTTGAATTGGCTTTTTTAAACCCACTGGAGAAGTTAAAAGGATATGACGTATTTTCATTAATTATCTGTGATAAGTAAACAGGAGATAATAAAATAAATAAAATAAATTAATATAGATTAAATAAATTAAAATATTAAAATATATAGAATCATATTTATAAATTTAGTGATGTGTTTTTAGGTTTATTAGGAATTTTAAATATACAAAAAAATAATTTTATTAAAAAAGCATTGGCTATTCTGCTAATGCTTTTTTTATATAAAGATAATACTTTTCAATTTTCTATGTATTAAGATAATTTTTAAAAATATTTTTATGTATATGAATATGAGGTGATTATCAGTGGTTAAAAAGGATAAAACTGGAAATAAGAAAGAAGAAGCAAAAAGTAAAAAATTTGATAGTGAAAAAGAAAAGAAGAAAACTAAAAAGACTGAAGAAGAGAGAAAAAAAGAAGAAGAGTTTTTGAAGAAGTTAAAGGAGCAGATGGAAAAAATTACAGTGAAAGATATTGTAATACAAATGATGACTAGCTTATCAAGTTTAAGTTATCAGAAATTAGGACTTCCTGAGGAACAAAACAAAAAATATTTTGATTTAAAACAAGCAAAATTGGCTATAGATGCATTAGCTGCACTTGTCAGTGTTTGTGAGAAAAATCTCTCACACGAAGAATATATATCGTATAAAAATACACTCTCCCATCTTCAAATAACATATGCAAGTAAGTCCAAATAATTATAATAATAAAATATAATTATACGATTTTCTCCCTAGCTTTTGCACTTGCATAGTCCATTATGGCTACAACGATAGCAATAGCCCACACAGCAACACCTGCATCCTTATACATTAACAATCGAATCCACTGTTGTAGTAGATAACCTATACCACCTCCACCTACAAAACCGATTATGGTGCTCATTCGCACATTTATGTCCCATCTATATATAGTAAAAGCAAGATAAGGTGGAATGATCTGTGGGATGACTGCATAGACAATTGTTTGTAAGTGATTAGCGCCAGTAGCTGTAACAGCTTCAATAGGACCTGGATCAATAGACTCAACAGCTTCTGAATAGAGTTTGCCTAGTGCAGCGATAGAATGTACAGCTAAAGCCAATACTCCTGCGAAGGGACCCAATCCAACCCATACAACAAAAATAATAGCCATGATCAGAGGCTCTATGGATCGTAGACTATTAAGTACCGTTCTAATAATGTAATAAATTGATATTGTGATTGGGTTTCCACCCATCAGATTACGGGCTGCTAAAAAACTAACAGGGATTGCCAAGAAAATGGCTAATGTTGTTGCCATCAAAGCTAAAAAAACAGTTTCTATCATCTTCTCAACCACTAAGAAGAAGGTATGGCTTAGGTGCGGAGATCCCACTTCGCGTGTCATACGTGCTTGTACTCGCCATAATTGAGGACCTTTCCCTTTGGCTTCAGCAAAGGGCTCCTGAGCTGGGACAGTTATGGGTGCAATTCTTCCCTCTCCATCAGTTTCAAATGATAAATAATCACCCTTATACCGTATTCTGTAAGCCATCTCACCAGCATAATTTGACCACCATATATAAACCTTTGAATTAGGCCAGAAGTTACCTCCTTCTATTGTGAACATATCACCTGGTTCACCACATGTTTTGTCAATTAATATAAGATAAGGTTTATCCTCAATAGGTTCCCCTTTTCCTGGTGGTGACTCAGAACATGGTAATTCAAATAGAACTTCAGCTTTAAGTATTTCCTTATCACGCTCGAGAACTGCGGGTTTTATTAGATTTGTTACTAAGGGTTTAATATCTGCTATATCTGTAAGAAGACGTGGAATATTTATTTCTGTAACCCCCCATCCTATAATGTATAAAATGAGAGCAATAATGAGGAAGGGAACTGTATAAGAAAGGCGCCTATCTTTAGCAAAGTTATAAGAATCCCATATATTCCACAACCAGGTTATCGCGATGCCTGTATAGAGAAGGTCATTACCCCACCACCTCACCATAAGCACAGTAATTAGCACAGTGATAAAGAATACCACACCTCTCATTAGACTCCCAGAGTAGAACTGTCCCAAACCAGGGATTATCATAGATAGGATAGAACTAATAATAGGTGATTTTTTAATATCTGGTGATCTTTTACTTTCCATATAGACACTCCTTAAGTAACTGTTATACGCTCAGCTTCTTCACCATAAATTTCTTTAAATCGCTGGTCAGTAATTTCCTCAGGAAGACCTTGAAATACAACACGCCCATCTTTCAGTCCTACAACTTGTGTACCATAACGTCGGACAAGGTCCAAGAAGTGTAAACTACAAATAACTGTTATTCCATCCTCTTGATTAAGTTGTTCTAAATATCTTAAGATAGTATGAGCTAAAACTGGATCCAAACTAGCAACTGGTTCATCAGCCAACATCAAATGTGGTTCTTGCATTAAAGCGCGAGCTATACCAACCCTTTGTCGTTGTCCACCACTCAACTCATCTGCTCGTTTATGGGCAAGATCTGCTATTCCAACACGATTAAGATTTTGAAAAGCTCTTTCCCTTTCTTTTTTAGGGAAACGATGAAAAACACTTGACAAAGTTTTAACATAACCTAACCTCCCAGATAGGACATTCGTTATAACTGAAGAGCGCTCTACTAAGTTAAATTCCTGAAATATCATACCGATATTGCGACGAATCTTACGTAATTCTTCATCTGAAGCTTTAGTAATGTCTTTCTCATCCCAGATGATATTGCCTTTTGTAGGCTCAATAAGACGATTGATGCATCTAAGTAGAGTGGATTTACCAGCTCCACTAAGGCCAAGTATTATCATAAACTCACCATCAGGTACCTCAAAACTAACATCTTTCAGAGCAACAGTACCATCTTCATAGATTTTGGTTAAGCTTTTAATTTTTAGCAAACCCTTGTCCTCCTTTGAGAAGATAGAGAAGTGGAAATATATTTCCACTTCTCTACATTAATTTTAATATAAAATTTGAGATGGAGCATTCCTGGTTTATTCAGCCAACTCTTCTACATCAATACCAGATGCATCAAGGATTTTTCTAAATTCGTCATAGAAGGAGTCATCTTTTTCTATTACTGCCTCCCATCCGTAAGCCTTACCCATTGCTTCTACGCCTTCCTCCGTCTCCATAATCTCTAAGAAAGCATTGACAATTTTTGCTCTCATATCAGCTGGGAAATCCTTTATAAATTGAAGCCCATCATTTGGAATCTCTGGTGATTCAGTGACGAGTACTGTCTTTTCCTTAACATCAGGATAATCTTCCTCAATTTTATCTCTAGCATCAATATAGGTAGCTCCACAATCACAATCTCCCTTGTAAACTGATAATGCAACTGCATCATGGGAACCAGCCTCTATCTGCTGTGCTAAGTCCGTATCCGGGTCTACTCCTACTGCTTTAAGCATTATTCTGGGAATGATGTAACCAGATGCAGAAGTAGCATCTACCCAACACACAGTCTTGCCTTCAATATCTTCCAGTGTTTTTATACCTGTATCTACTCCAGCAATTATTTGACCTTTATAGTAGGGGGTTCCATATCTGACTGAGACTAATGCACAGTCAACACCGTATTTTTCGTGAGCCAGGATGTAAGCGAAGGTAGCCAAAGTACCCATGTGTGCTTTACCTGTTCCCATAGCTTCTATAACTGCTGTATAGCTTGTGGCTACTTCACCATTTATTACATAACCTGTCTTCTCAGACAGAAGATCAGCCATTATATCAGCACTTTCGATGATTTCTGGAGTATCACCGGATGGCACAAAAGAAAAGATGATAGGATTCTCCTCTGTTCCGAGCTCTGCTTCTTTTGGAGCACAGGATGTCAGCATACCTATAGTTAAAAGGCTAACAACTAATCCCATTACCAATATACATTTTTTAATCACTTTTTAACCTCCTTATCAGTGTTTAAAATTACAATCTCTCTAAATAGCTCTTGTATTTAGATAATATGTGATTTGATTACCACCCCCTCTCAAAGTTTCCTTAATAAAGAAAAAAAGTTTTACTAATGAATACTTAAAACACAAGATAGCAGAATAAATGAAAAATCAGTAGCATTTTTTCCATATTTTATATTCAAATTTAAGAAAATAATAATTCAATTCAAAAATTTTTGCAATTTATATTAACATATTTTTATAGAAAATATTAAAAAATTTCAAATTTATTATTAGTTCTTTTTATTTTATTTTAAAGAGAGATAGGATAGTATTATCTTGAAAAGGAAATAAGATAAAAAATAATTAAATAATGTTATATAATAATCTATCCAAATTAATAGTATTCTAAATTTAAAATAATTAATATTTTATATATGAAACAATGGTTCATTTAGGAGGAATTTAAATGATAATCTATTTTCGTCCATACAATAGTAAAATAGCAGACCCAATATATAAATATATTGAAATAACATCAAAACCTACCAAAAAAGGAGAAGTTACAGAGAGAAATTTAATAAACTCACCCTGGCTTCAGAGACTTACAAGAATTCATCAATTGCAGAGTACATGGTGGGTATATCCAGGTGGAGAGCATAGTAGATTTCAACATTCATTAGGAGTTATGAATATAGCTGGTGAATTTGCAAGACAACTATATCCCTCTTTAAGTAAAGTATGTAAAAAATATGGTGAGGATATCCCTTCAGAGGAACTTATCGTAGAAACTGCAAGATTAGCAGGTCTATTTCATGATATAGGTCATGGTCCTTTTGGTCATCTACTTGATTTTATGGTTTTTAAACCACTTTTTAATACTAATCATGAAAAAATCTCTCAGAAAATATTAAAAGAAAAATATAGAAAAAAAATAGAAAAAATAATTCGATCACCGAAAGGATATTTTGAAAATAATGAAAAGGTAGATGTTGAAAATGTAGCTACTTTATTAAAAAAACCTGAGCCAGGAGAAGCTGAACTTGAAAAGAGATGGGTAAAGGAACTTAGATGCTTATTCTCTGGATTATACAGTGCTGATATTATGGATTATCTTCAGAGGGATTCATACTATTGCGGAACTCCAGAACTGGGATTAATAGATGTAAAAAGACTAATTGCTGACTCCTTTATTAATGAAAATGGTTTAAATTTACATATTGATTCAGCATCTTCATTAAAACAATTTATTACAGCAAGAATTCAGATGTATGATAGAGTTTATTGGCATAAGAGAGGAAGAGCCTGTGATCTGCAAATTATAGATATTTTAGCTGACACTTATAAACTTATGGGATTTAAGAATCCTGAAAAAGATTTAGATAATTACTTCAAATTGAATGATTGGTATCTATTTACAACAATGCTTGAGTGGGTTGAAAGCAAGGATGAAAAAAAAAGAAAAATTGGAAGAATATGGGAGGATTTAATTAATCAAAATCTATATTGGCATGAAGCATTTTTTTATTCAATTAGATTCACAAAAACTCTTCTTCCAGGAACAAGAATAAAAAATGCTGAAGAGATGGAAGATGATATTAGAAAAGAACTACCTGAAAATTTAAGGAATTTAGAGTTAAAGGTTGATACACCGGATATTGATGTTAGACCTGAAAATCCCAGAATAAGTAGGCAAAAAGTAAACATATATGACGATAAAACAGATAAATACTCTGTATTTGATTTTGAGAAACTAACTAAAGAGATTCCAATAAAATTCATGAGTATGAGGGTATTCACCAAGGAGGAAAAACATATTCCTGACATTTATAAAGCAGCTGAAAAGGTATTTACAACATCATATAAAGAACAAGGCGAAAACTTCTAAATTATATTCTTTTCTTGTGAATAAATTCCCAAAATTCTCCTGGAGTTAAAATAGGTATAGACAGTAATACTTTTTGTAAAACATACTTAATAAATAGTATAAATGTTAATTTATGTGATTCTGGATTAAATAAGATTTTTACTCAAATTAATGAAGATCACTTTTTCGAAAATAGTGTATTTTAAAGTCTAAAAAGGAGGGAAATATATTGAATATAACAGACAGAAAATGGGAAGAGGTAAAAGAGGAAGCTACAGAGCTTCTAAGAGAGTATATAAGAATAGATACAACAAATCCTCCAGGAAATGAAATAGAAGGAGCTAAATTTTTAAAGCAGGTTTTAGAAAAAGAAGGATTTGACTGTAATATTTTTGAAAGCGAAAAAGATAGAGGAAATATAATCACAAGACTTAAAGGAACAGGAGAAAACCCCTCTTTACTTCTAATTTCTCATATTGATGTAGTTCCTGCAGATGAAGATAAATGGGAATATCATCCATTTTCAGGAGAACTTGTTGGTAATACGATTTGGGGAAGAGGGGCACTTGATTGTAAATCTCTTGGAATAGCTGAACTTATGGTGATGTTGCTCTTAAAAAGAGAAAGAATAAGGTTAAAAGGTGATGTTGTTTTAGCTGCAACTGCAGATGAAGAAGCTGGTGGTAAATATGGTGCAGAATGGGTAGTAAAGGAGAAGTTTCCTTTAATAAAGACAGATTATGTAATAAACGAAGGTGGGGGAGATGGAATTCTAACTGATAAAGGATATGTTTTTCTTTGTCAAACTGCTGAGAAGGGAATCTACTGGATGAGATTAAAATTCAAAGGAAGACCAGGTCATGGCTCAATGCCTCACGAAGATAATTGTATAGCCAAAATGGCTAAAGCTATAAATATAATCTCATCATATTCATCTCCAATAAAAGTAAATGATGTTGTGGAAAAATTTGTTGAGGGATTTAATATAGATAAAAAAATATTTGACCAAAATTTGAGTAATCAAATTTTAAAGTCAATTGAAGATAAAAAAATGGCTTATTGGATTAATGCAATGATGAGAAACACATTCTCTCCAAATATAGTAAAGGGCGGTAAAAAAACAAATGTTATTCCAAGCGAATGCTATTTAGAAGTTGATTCAAGAGTACTTCCCGGATATGAGCCAGAGTATGCTTTAGAGGAGCTGAGAAAGTTGTTAAAAGATATTGTTGAATTTGAGGTTGAAATTATTCAGAAATCAATTCCAAGTCAGTCACCTCTGGAAAGTCCATTATACGAACTACTTGAAAAAACTATAAACGACTGGAACTCAAAAGCAGAATTAATTCCCTTCATGCAAGTTGGTGGAACTGATTCAAGATTTTTTAGAGAAAAGGGAATACCTGCCTATGGATTTGGACCACTTCTAATTGATGGTCCCTATGGTGAACATCTTGCAATGGTCCATGGTCATAATGAAAAAATATCTACAGATAATTTACTCTTTATGATAAAAACCCTCTGGAATATAGTATCTAAATTTTGCTCTTAAAAAATTTTAAAATTCTATAAGATATTTTAAATAAATCTAATAAATAGAAGAAAATATATCTAAAATTTCTTTATGTAAATATTCTCGATTTTTAATTGTAACTTCGAGGATTTTTACATCCTTTCTATTTTTTATTTTTATAACAAAAGGTAAATTACTGAGTGTTATTGTAGCAAGTACTTTCACATCACTATTAAGAGCTTCTAAAACTGTATATTTGAAATGTGGGCTTACTAATTCCATCTTTCCTATTTCATCTATCACGATAAGGTCACAATCTATTATTGCATTTTCTATTGATTTAACTCCTATTTTTTCTAAATCTTCTATATTTACTCCATATTTACTAACTTTGTAAGGACTTTTTATACTTATGTGAGCTAAAATTCCCTTTTTACCATCCAGAGTCTCCAATTCAAATCCAACCCTTTTTCCTGATCTTTTAATCTCCCCTGTTATAAAGCCCCCCATTCTTCCAGGAAATTGCTGAACAACCTTTAAAATCACACTGGTTTTACCAATACCAGGTCTTCCTGTTATTAAAATATTCTTATAATATTTATTATTTTTTTCCATTATTAAATATCCTCAATTTAAGAATATTAATTACTCATATAAAAATTCCTAAACATCAATACTATTGAAGATATTTCCATTTTGTTAGATCTTTAATGCACTTAACAAGATTCTTCAGTCGCTTAAGTTTACACTTAATTCATTCGCTTCGCTCAGAGCTTGCTCTGAAAGGAGATCCTTCGCTAATGCTCAGGGCAAGCTTTGTGAAGTGCTCCTTCAGAATGACATAAATATTTAATGAGATCCTTCTCTTCGCTCAGGATGACAAAAAATAAAGCTAATTTGTCATCACTTCCCCTTTCCTTCACTTCGTTCAATGACAGGCTTTTAACTAAGCGTCGAGTGTAAGTCTTTAGTGAAGTGAAGGAATAACAATGTACGTTAGTTCTTTTTCTCAATAACATTGCATGACAAGAATATAACTATTATAATAATACATCTTGTAAGAATTTTTTCTTTATTCAACTCTAATCTCTCTAATAAAGGATTGGAAATTATAAAAATTTTTTATTTTTACTAATTTATGGTATTATTTTCAGCACGAAATTTATTAAAGAGATTAATTACCTTAAATAAATAGTTCACATAGTTAGGTATTTAATAATTTAATAAATATAATATGTATAAATAACTAAAAAGAAAAATAAATAATTAAATAATAGGTTTTATAGCTTATGGTGCTGGAATTTTATAAAGAAAATTCTAAAGGAAATTCTTACCTAATAAGCCCTCAACAAAGATTGCTTAATGCGGATTTGCAAAAAAACTATTTTTATTTTTTAATTTTAGTTGAAATTAACACATAGAAGTCTTTGTTTTTTTATTTTAAGAGGATTTATAAATTTAAATAAAATTTAATATTATATAAAAATATGAATAAAGAAAGGGGATGAAATTGTTACAACCTATAGTTTATGTTTTTCCTATTGTTGGAATAGCAGGTCTACTTGTTAGTTTAGCTTTATATCGTGAAGTAATGAGAAGTGATCCAGGGACACCTGAAATAATAAAATATTCAAAAACTATAAGGTCTGGAGCTTTTACTTTTTTGAAAAGAGAATTCTTAACAATGTTAGGATTCGCTATCATAATTGCTGTGATTATTGCTTTCACTTTAAATACTTATGTCATGCTTTGTTTTATTGCTGGAGTAACAACATCATCATTGGCAGCTTTGATTGGTATGAATATGGCTACGAATGCAAATGGCAGAGCCACATTTGCTGCGAGGTCAAGTCAAAATAAAGCTTTAAATGTTGCTATCTCTGGTGGTTCGGTAATGGGAATTGCTTCTGTAAGTATAGGAATTTTGGGAGTTTCTATTATGTATATACTATTAAGTTTTTTTAAAGTTGCAGAAACATTAGAAATTATTACAGGTTTTTCGATAGGAGCAAGTTTTACAGCCTTATTTAAGCGTGTTGGAGGCGGTATTTTTACGAAAGCAGCAGATATAGGAGCAGATTTAGTAGGTAAAATAGAAATTGGAATTCCTGAAGATGATCCAAGAAACCCAGCTGTTATTGCAGATAATGTTGGAGATAATGTAGGTGACATAAATGGGATGGGCGCGGATACCTATCAATCATTTACTGATACAACAATTGCCTCCCTGATAATAGGGTCAATAGTGGCTGTACAAGGTTTAAGAGGAACTATTTTAGGTGATAAAGCAATAATTTTTCCACTGATGGTTATAGCTACAGGAATAATATCGTCTATAGTTGGAATATATATAATAAAAATTTTACTTAAATATAAAATACCCATAATGAAAAACATCCTTTTAATAGGTTTCTTAACAAGCTGGATTTTACTTGTTATTGGAGTTTTTATTTTTGCTAAATTTTATTTAAATTATATGGGTGCCTTCTATTCAACAGTTGCAGGGTTAACAGCGGGTGTTCTAATAGGTTTTTCTACAAATTATTACACTATGAGAAGACCTATAAGAATAATATCAGATTCAGCTATTACTGGTCCAGCCACAACAATTATTACAGGAATATCATTTGGGTTAGAGAGTACATTTTTTCCCATGGTTCTACTTAGCTTATCAATGTTAATATCCCATTATTTTGCTGGAATTTATGGCGTTTCTTTATCTGGTGTAGGTCTTCTTTCAATACTTGGAACAATTTTATCATTAGATGCTTATGGTCCTATTGCTGATAATGCTGGTGGAATAGCAGAAATGACCAAGCAGGAACCAAAAGTAAGAGAAATCACTGATAGACTTGATATGTTTGGGAATACAACTGCAGCTATTGCTAAAGCTTTTGCAGTAGGAGCAACAGCAGCAGCAGCATTATCTTTAATAACTGCATATGCAGAAAAAGCTGGAATTGGAAGCTTAGGTAGTTTAGACATTAGACAACCAAAAGTAATGGCTGGAATACTGATAGGTTCAGTTTTTCCAGCTCTTTTATCATCTATAATCTTAAAAGCAGTTGGAAAATCAGCACAATTAGTGATTAAAGAAGTAAGAAGACAATTTAGGGAAATTCCAGGACTATTTGAAGGAAAGGCAGAACCTGATTACAATCGTTGTATAGATATTTCAACAAAAGGTGCTCTAAGAAAAATGATACTTCCCTCGGTAATTTCATTATTAGCCCCATTTGTTATTGCATTTACATTAGGTAAAGAAGCTTTAGCAGGTTTTTTAACAGGTTGCATGGTAGCAGGAATCTTTTTAGCCATTTTTATGGCAAATGTTGGAGGTGCCTGGGATAATGCAAAGAAGCTTATAGAAGCAGGGAGACATGGGGGGAAGGGGTCAGAATCTCACAAAGCAAGTGTTATTGGAGATACTGTTGGAGATCCCTTAAAAGACACAGCTGGTCCATCACTAGATATCATTATTGAATTGGTGGCTGCTATTTCCTTAGCATTTGTGCCATTATTCTTAAAATTCATCAAATAGAAAAAAATTTTAAATAAAATATTGGAAAAATTATAATTTTATTGTAAAATAATTTACTATTTAAAAATCTATAAAATTGGGAGTAACTATTAATATGTGATTGCATAAATTTGCAAAACACAATTAAAATATTTTTTATAATATTCTCCCTGGACTTAAATCTAAGTTTAAGGGATTTTGTTTTTCAAAAAAAATAATTAATTTAATATTTTTATAAAAGTAAATTTAGTAGATATTAAATATTAATTAAAAAAATTCATAAATATTGATAATAGATATTGAGGGGTTATGAAAATGATAAGAGAAAAGATATTGCTTACACCTGAGGGATATAATCGAATGAAAAAAGAACTGGACGAACTTGTTAGGTTTAGAAGAAGAGAGGTTATAGAAAGACTCAAAGAAGCATTAGAATTTGGTCATTTTGAGGAAAATATGGAATATGAGGATGCCAGGAGTGAACAAGCTTTAATTGAGAGAAGAATAGCTGAACTTGAGGGAATTCTCTCCCGTGCAGAAGTTATCAAAAAGGTAAAAGATAATACTATTGTAAGATTAGGAACAAGAGTTGTAATAGAGAATAAAAATAGCGGTGAAATAATCAATGGACTTATTGTGAGTTCAGTTGAAGCTGATCCTGTTGAAAACAAAATCTCTAACAGATCTCCTGTTGGTTCTGCTATTATGGGTAAAAGAGTAGGAGATGAAGTTAAAGTAAAAACTCCTCAAGGAAATCAAAAATATAAAATTTTAGAAATATCAAATCATATCTCAACTACTGAACCCTTCGAAGAAATCTAACTATTTTTTCTTTTAATGAGATTCTTCAGTCGCTATCGCCTGCACTCAAGCGATAGCGAAGCAATCTCCTATTTTAATGGGAAAGTTGTTTTTTAAAATAGTTAACAGTTAATTTTAATCCTTGATCAATATATACTTCTGGTTCCCAGCAAAGTATTTTTTTTGCTTTATTACAATTTAAACAACTTCTTCTTAATTCACCTAATTTTGGAGGTCCATGAATTTCTTTTACATTGGTTTTTGTAATCTTTTTAAGCTTACAAAATATCTCATTTACAGAAGTTTCAATCCCAGTTCCAATATTAAATATTGCTATATCATTTATTATTGTTCCGTTATTTGTATTTTTATCTTTTTCTATTCTATTGTTTCCCTTTTTATTTTTACTTTCAATTCTCCCCTTTGAAACTACATCACCTTTAATTTTGTTTTTAAATTCATCTTTTAAATTTATATTACTCTTATTTTCATTTTCTAAGCTAATTTTTAATGCTAAAAGATTTGATTGTGCTGCATCTGATATATAAACAAAATCTCTGGTCTGATTCCCATCTCCATATATTATCGGATTCTCACCCTTTAACATCTTATTTATAAAAATTGCGACTACACCTGCTTCACCATAAGGGTCTTGTCTTGGACCATAAACATTACTATATCTAAATATAATGCTATCTAAGTTATGAACTTTCTTATAAAAGTATAGATAATTTTCAATAGCCAATTTGCTTACACCATAAGGTGATAAAGGTCTTGTTGGGTGATTTTCATCTGCAGGGATTTTTTCAGTTTCTTCATAAATTGCTCCACCAGTAGAAGCAAATATGAATTTTTTAACATTATATTTAACACAATTTTCCAGTAAGTTAAGAGTTCCTAAAATGTTTACATTAGCATCAAAAACTGGATCTTTAACTGACTCTGAAACACTTATTTGTGCAGCATGATGATTTATTACATCCGGTTTTTCATCTTTAAAAACATCTTCCAATTTATTATCATTTAAATTTAATTCATTTATATCTAATTTATAGAACTTAGCTTTTGGGTTAACATACTCAGCCTTTCCAGTAGATAAATCATCTATAATTATTACCTCATATCCATTTTTAATATACAAATCAACAATGTGGGAACCAATAAATCCAGCTCCTCCTGTTACTAATACTTTCATAATCTCCTTTCAAAAAATAAATCTTTTTATCAACCCTTTTAGTCTTATAGTTTTTTGAAAAGCTTTATATTAATGATTTTAATCTTATTTTGTTAATTATTTATTTTGGTCTTGTTCTATTTATGATTTTAGTCTTATAAGATTCTAAAATTTTTATTTATTTTATAAACTAAATGTAATGAATTTTCTTACCTTTAGTTTACATTTTTTTATCAAAAAGACAAGTAATTGAAGAAAACAAGCATTTTCTTCAATTATTAAAATTCTTATTGAAGTTTACTACAATAGTGATTATATTCTCCAAATTTTAGTATAATTTTTATATTGACTAGCTTCACTAAAAGGCAAATTTTATTTAAAAAGTATTTACCTTAAATTAGGAAATTCAAATTAAAGTGTAAAATTATGATTGAAATTACAATAGCATAAGTTAATAAAAATTTTTATTGTAATAATCAAAAAAATACATTATAATATATATAAATTAATAAAAATGCATAAAAATATATAAAATTATATAATTATACATAGTTAAAGGATGAAAGAGGATTTAGTTATGAAAATGTTATTTAGTAATGAAGAAATTAAAGAAAGAAAGATATACACACTTAAAGAATCAGCTAATATACTTAATTTGAGTAGGAGTACTATGCTAAAACTTATCAAATCAGGTGAATTACCAGTTGCAAAAATAGGCAAACAATATAGAATATTAGGTATATTTTTACTTGAATATATATTATCAAAAACGAGACCAAAAAAAATAGCTGAGAAAGTAAGAGATGAATTATCCTGGCAAAGTAGATTAGATGAAGTCGTTTCAGCTATTGCGGAAAGAACCTCAAAATACTCTTCTAAAGAGATAGAAGAGGATATTAGGTCTGCACTTAAAGAAGTAAGACAAAAATATGGAATATAATGTTGTAATAGATACGAATGTATTGATATCAGCATTTATAAATCCAAAAGGCTTGCCTTCAAAATTATTAGAATTCTGGAAAAAGGGATATTTTAGGCTTTTAATATCAGATTATTTAATAGAGGAATTTAATGAAGTAATACATAGACCTAAGATAAAAGATAAATATAAAATTAGAGAAGAGGAAATAACAGAGCTTAATCAGCTAATTTTAGAGAAAGCAATTCTAATTAATATAAAAGGAGATCTAAAATTATGTCGTGATATCACAGACAATAAAATTTTAGAAACAGCAATTATAGGAAAAGCAAATTATTTAATAACAGGTGATATAGATATTTTAAATGAAGATTTATTAAAAGAATTATCAATGAAAAGTATAAAGATAATAGGTGTTAGGGAATATCTTAGAGTTCTAATGAGAAAATAAATTTATCCAAAATTCAGACAAGAAGACTCCTTCCTCAAAATCTCGATTTTAGGTGGGAGATGAATTGTCCAAAACATTTAGCTCTTCTTAATAAATATTAAGGTGTTTAATATAAAGGATAGAAAATGAAAGTTCAAAAGACAATTCAGTATAAAATAATTCAACCCAATAAGAATAAGGAGTTGAAGTTAAACACAACTATGCGTCAGTATAGAAGATGTGTAAATTTCTATCTTCATAAAATTGCACAGAACGAAGAAATGAAGGACATATATTATGAAGCAAAAGAAATATTCAAACTTCCAACAGCTTTAATTCAAACAGCAAGAGATATAGCAAAAGAACAATACAAAAGTTGGAAGAATAATGAAGACAATCCTAAATTCCCACATTTTGAAGGATTCATTCCATTAAGATTTGATAAAAGAACGATAAATTTTTGTAAAGAAAATAATCACTTTGATTGGTGGGCTAATATTTCCACTATTAAAGGTAGAATAAAAGTTCCGATAACAGGTAGGAAACAAGCTAAGTTAAATGAGGATTTTCTTTCAGCACAATTGATTTACAAAAACAATGCCTTCTATTTGAATGTGATTTTTGAAGAAGAGAAAGAAATACCTAAAGAAGAGAAATTAAAGCATTTTGTTGGAGTTGATTTAGGAATAAATAACATAGTAACTGTTGTTGTTCAAAATAGGGGAGGCGAAGTATTAGAAACTAAGTTTTTTTCTGGGAAACAATTAATGGAAAAAAGGAGAAGATTTAGTAATTTAAGAAAAGAGTTAGGTAAGAAAAAACTGTGGAATAAGATAAAGCAAACCAAAAATAGAGAAAGGAACTATACGAAGGATGTTAATCATAAAATAAGTACAGAAATAATCAATATAGCTAAAAAATATCCTAATTGTTGTGTTGTAATGGAAAAATTAAAAGGAATAAGAAAGAAAATTAAATACTCAAAACAATTTAATAAAAATTTTCATAAATGGAGTTTTGCAGAACTCCAAAAATTCATAGAATATAAAGCTCATGGAAATTCAATTGCCGTGAGAAGAGTCTATCCTGCATATACTTCTCAAGTTTGCAGGAACTGTTTTGGTAAAACTATGAGAAGTTCTCAACCTAAAGCAGTTTGTCAAACCTGCAAGATAGAAGTAAATGCTGATTGGCTCGGAGCAGTTAATGTAACGAGAAGATTGTTTAGCTATATGTTAGACAATCTGGGTTGCAGTGAATCCAGCCCCAAACAAGGTAATGTTGAACACAAAGGTGTCACTGCTCCATCTTTTGGTAAATCTAAAGGATTTGTGGCACAATTGAGCGTGAGTTAGCCTTGAAGCTCCTTCCTCACGAACAAAGTGAGTAGGTAAGAGTAGTTCACGTAATACCAAGATGAATTAAAAGTGCTTGCTCTATTTCTATTAATTTTTCCTTAGTTACTTTTCCTAAGAAGCCAACTAACCTTTTTTTATCTATAGTTCGGATTTGGTTTGATTTTATTTTTGAGTCTTTAGGAAGATCTGCTTCTTCTTTTAAAAGTAGTACTTCAAAAGGGTAAATTTTTTCTGTTTTTGAGGTAATTGGAAGCATAGTAACAGTATCAGCAAATTGATTGTTTCTATCATTGGATATTACTAATGCTGGTCTTGTCTTACCTATCTCATGACCTACCACTGGTTCTAAAGATACTAGCCAGATTTCTCCTTTTTTGGGAAAATCCATCTTACTTCCATCCTTCTAAAGTTATTTTTTCCCAATCTTCATTAATCTTTTTATCTTCCTTTCTTGTAGCTTTATATCCTTCTATTAACTTCCTATCCAACTCCTCTTTTTTTATCCTTTCCAATTTTTCTTTTAAAGCCTCAGCAATAAAATGGCTTTTATTAGGTAAGTTTTTCATCTTTTTAATTAAATCCTCAGGCAAAGTAATGTTTAATCTCTTCATAATTAACACCCCCTGTATTGTTTATACAGTATTTAATACTTATTGTCAATACAGTTTTGCAACTTATAATTACTTATGGATGATAAATTGAAAGTTGACAACTACTCTTTAAGCAGTTTAATTTTAATAGTTTATTTATGAACTAAATGTAAGATTTTTTCTTACCTTAAAATTACATTAATAATGTAATGACTGGACTAATGAATAATATTTTAAGATGAAATATTTACTTTAGTATTTGAGCATAGACTCTTCTATTTCTTGGTCCATCAAACTCACAGAAAAATATTGATTGCCATGTTCCAAGGGAAAGTTTTTTATTTTTTATTATAACCGTTTGTGATGAACCTAAAATACTGGCCTTTATATGGGCATGAGCATTTCCTTCTAAGTGATGATATCTTCCAAATTTTGGTACAGTTTTATTTAATTGCTCAATAATATCTTGAACTACAGCTGGATCAGCTCCCTCATTAATAGTAATTGCTGCAGTTGTATGTGGAACATAAAGATAGCAGACTCCATTTTCTATATTACTTTCATCAATTATTTTTTGAACTTGACCAGTTATATTTACAAATTCCATATCTCTTTTGGTCTTAATATTTATAGTTTCCATCACCTCTCAACTCCAATTAAATTTGTAATTTAAATTGAAAGTAAAATTACATTAGGAATTCTCTATCAATTATTTTTTCTCTTTTTATTATATTTTTTAGTTCTTCTTTTTGATCAATGATTACTTGTTTCAAATCCTTTTTTTCATTTTATTAATGCATAATTTTTATAAAATTTATGTATTTTGAATACATATATTATATATAAATATTTAAAAGAATAATTATTTATTAGGAAATTAATTTATATTAGATATAATTAAATTTACAATACTATTAGAAATTTTATATTAGTAATGTTTATAATGTATTTTTTAATTATATGTTGTACTGTTAATAAGTTGAATTAAAAATTTTTATATATTTTTAATGAACTTTTTCATTAATGTCAATTTTCATTTATAATATATAAGTAAATTTAAGAATTTTTCTTATTAAAGAGAAAAGAAGTGGGATTGACCCCATTAAAGATGAGAAATGTGTAGATAACTGTAAACCAGGTTTGGATATTTGAACTTATTTTTGAGTAATGGGTATACAAATTTGGAAACATCAAGTTTTTTCCTCATTAGGAAAAGATAAAAACCCTCATTTATAACCTTGCCAACAAATATAGTTCCTTTAAGCACTCCATTATTTAAGACAAGCTTATGATAAAAACTTCTACCCTGTTCCCGCACAACCTCTAGTCCTTCATCATGTCCCATTCCAGCTGTGAAGATAGGTAAACCAAAAGTTTCCAGTGTGTTTCTGGCTACACTTCCTTCACAGATAGTGTGTATAGATGCCATATTCAAAGCAGCAATATGACCCTGCTCCCTGGCTACTGGCCAAAGAGCATTTATTCTTTTCTCACCATAAGTGATGTCTAGAGTCTCAGCAACATCTCCAGCTGCATAAATGTCTTCTAAATTTGTTTGCTGGTATTGATTTACAACAATACCTCTATTAACTTCTACACCACTACCTTTAAGGAAATGAACATTTGGGTGAACACCCTTTCCAAAGACAATGAGAGAACAATTAATACTCCTTCCAGAATCGAGGTATGCTTTTCCCTTGACAATTTTTATAATCTCATCTTCTTTAATGATCTCAATGTCATGTTCTGCTAACACCTGCTCAACGATAACTGATGCAGGTTTATCAAGTATTCGGGAGAGGACATGGTTGGATTTGATAACAAATGTAATTTTTATACCAAGTCTATGCAGTGCTTCTCCGACCCTCATACTAATAAGACCACCACCAGCTATGACAGCTCGATTTCTTTTTATTACTATTTCTTGTATTCTTTTGATATCAGAAAGATTACGCACAGTAAAAACAAAAGGCAAATTTATTCCATCTAATTCTGGTTTGACAGCATAAGCACCAGTTGCTATAAGCAGTTTATCAAATGAAAAGGCCTCACCAGAGGTAGTAAAAACCTCTTTTTTCTTTGGGTCGATTTGTATTACCTCTTTTTTACCAATTAACTCAACCCCCTCTGGTACTTGTAAGAAAATTTCTTGTTCAACAACATCACCAGCAAGTAAGTATGGAAGTAAAACCCTAGAGTAAGGTTTTTTCTCACGACATAGGATAGTAATCTGACAATTTTTGTTAATTTTTTGTAAAGTTTCAGCAGCAGCTAATCCAGCTGCACTTGCCCCAATTATTAAGTATTTCATCTTCTATGATATTTTGAATAATTCAATTACTCTTTGATTAAGAATTATATTATCCTCCACCAACTGGCCAGAGAAGTTTAATTTCGTCGCCATCTTTAAGTTTAGTTGAACAACCAGTGAACTTATTATTTACCACTGTCATGATTGGCATCTTTTTAATCTTTTCTGGGAAACCCATAGGGTCTAACAACTGCTCAATGGTTGTGTCTTCGGGTAAATCCCATTCACCTTCTGATTTTTCAACATATTGACGTAGTGGACCTACAACTTTAACATGAACTCTCATTTTTATCCTTAATAATAATAATATTACTCTTTTCTTTCATGGTCTTATTAATTAACTAATAGGTTCACGCTCTCTTACCTCCATGTGGATACTTATCAAGGGACCAAAGGGGTGGACCATCCCAATCTGGATATGGACCATTAGTTTCAAGTTCATCTGCTATATATTTTAAATCCAGTTGTTCTAAACGCTCACGTGTGGGTATACCAGTTTCTAAGTCGTAGCCATGCACCTTATAATATTCTGTGAGCATTTTTTCATGTTCCTTTAACTCCTTTTCTCCATTTGGGGTTACTTTTAACTCAGGCTTCTGTGGAAATCTATCATCCTTCCTGCTCATACCTTGTCTGATATTAAGAGCCCTTTCGATAGCATATATCCTATCTGCTACCTTCTCAAGCATTGCTTCATCAAACTCATAGCCAGTTGCTGCATTAAGAATTCTTGCAAGACCATCAAATAGTGGATATTTCCAGACTAATGGTACTGCACATACCCAACTGTTAACTGCTCCTTTACAACGTCCTATTGAATCTGTAAGTGTTGTTGCTCTCTCTGAAATTGTTATTCCCTCAACCGGATCTGTTGATATCTGAGCAGGTAAAACTCCAGTCTTTATAAGTATTGGGAATACTTCAGGATCATTCTCACCATAAGCCCAGCTCCTACCCCGTAGGTGATCAGCACCTCTCGTTGAGACAGCATGTGATAAGGCGAAAAGTCCTGGTGGATGAGGACCACGACTAAATCCCTTTACATGATAACAGTAATCCATTGCATTTTTACCAATGATTTTTGCTAAACTGTACATTCCCTCAGCTATCAAATTACCAAAACCCTCTCTTAAAGCAGTTTGGTGAATTAATTCTATTTGAGAATCAATATCCTCCCAATCAAGTGATAGACCACCAGTGTCTTCTTTTGTTATGATCCCTTGGTTATAGAGTTCCTTAGCAAAAGCTATGGCATTGCCCAATGGTATCACACACATCCCATATTTATCAGAGAGATTTTCCATCTCCATTATGGTTATTGGGTCTTCAATACCGCAGTTAACACCCATACATGCAATACACTCGTACTCAAGAGCACCACCCACTTCACCAGCATATTTACCTTTTGGGATTTTAAATACATTCTTACATTTAACCGGGCAGTTATGACATCCAGATCTACCTATTTCATATTTCTTCCATGCTTCAGGTGTCAAATCCTCAGGAATTTCATCAGCAGCTAAGTATTTCTCAAAATATTTATATCCTGGCCACCAAGACATCATGCCAATATGTGTTCCATATTTTGCGATAACTTTATGTTGAAGGTGGTCTTTTAAAAAGAATTCCCAATCTTCCTTTGCTAATTTCTTGAACTCTTTGGGATCTGCCAACTCTACATTACCAGTACCTCTTACAGCAATTGCCTTGATGTTCTTTGAACCCCATACTGCTCCACTTCCCCTAGCGGCAGAACTATGCTCATCAACTATTGTGGACGCAAATCTTACCAGATTTTCTCCTGCTTGACCAATACAAGCTACACTAATATCTTCACCATATCTCTTTTTGAGTATGTCTGTTGTCTCCCAGGTCGTCTTACCCCACAGATTAGATGCATCTAAAAGTTCTACATTTTCATCTTCTATCCAGAGATACTTTGGGCTGTTGGCTTTACCTGTGATTATAATCTGGTCATAGCCTGCTCGCTTTAGAAATGCTGCAAAAGAGCTGCCAACATTACCATCACCTAAAATACCAGTGTATGGTGATAGTGTGCTTACCTCTAATCTACTTGTCATACCAAGAGTTGTGCCAGATAGAGGTCCAGGAGCAAGGCATAGAACATTGTCTAGACTTAGGGGATCAATACCAGGTTTTACCTCTTCAAAAAGTGTCTTAGAATTGAATCCTCTACCACCTATAAAATCTCTTGCAACAGACTCATTTAGTGGTTGCTTTATAATCTCTTCATTTGAGAGGTCCACTCTGAGGATTGTTCCTCTCCACCCATACATCTCATTCCTCCTTTAAAAAACATATTTTTATTAAATATAAATTTTATTAATAACCTTGTCATTCTGAGCGTAGCGAAGAATCTCATTATATTTATATTTTTAAAAGGGGATTCTTCAGTCGCTATAGCTCCTTCAGAATGACAA
Organism: Actinomycetes bacterium; assembly: GCA_023129485.1. Classification (GTDB taxonomy): domain Bacteria; phylum Actinomycetota; class Humimicrobiia; order JAHJRV01; family JAHJRV01; genus JAHJRV01. The sequence goes on from JAGMBY010000044.1 coordinate 21,728, forward strand.
ATTAGTATAATTTAACTTGTCTTAATTTTATCTATCCCTTTTTGATTATACATAATTTTTTTAATATTTTATTTAATATTTCACTTAATCTTTCGCTAACTTGTTCATCTTTTCTAGTTCATCTGCCACATCCTCAAGACCAACTTGCTTTAGTGTTGAGCGTTTTGGGAAGCCAGTTTTCCAATCATAGTCCCTTACCTCATAATATTCCCTGAGCATAGTTTCGAGGTCAACCACTTCTCCTTTAGCAGGACCTGAAGGCATTGGCTCCTCAGTAAAGCGAGGGTGTAGTGAATCATTAATCTTACTCCATCCAAGCCTGATATTAAACATTCTCTTTAGATGAGAGATTCTCTCACCTAAAAGCTTTGTCTCCTCAATATCAGAATACTTTTCAATACCAGTGAGAACATATATGAGGTGGGTAAAGTCCTCCCAATAGTATATTGGAGGCCACATAACACCATATTTACAAACTATAAGGGAGTCACAGATTGCAAAGAGAGCTTCCTGATCAGCCACCATATAGCCTTTGTAACGTTCATCTAATAGGTCGCATATTATATCTGTGTCGTACTCAGGAAAACGCTCCTTTGCCTTACTTCTAAAGCTAAGCTCATCAATAACACATAAAGACCTTAGATGATCAGCTCCTCTAACATTTATAGCATAGGTTAACCCTGAAGACTTATGAGCACGCCCATCCTGGCCTGAGGCTTCCAAGCCATTTACCTCAATGGCATACTTTTCAGCACCCTTTCCTATTTTCTTAGCTGCTTCACGAACTCCTTCTGCTAATAAGTCTCCAAAACCTTCTCTTTTAGCGATCATTTCCACCAGTTTAAGTGTAAGTTCACCATCACCCCAGTTAAGTTCAATTCCACCAGTGTCACTTTTACCAATAATTCCATTCTCGTAACATTCCATAACAAAGGATATGCATGCACCAGTTGAGATTGTATCCATACCATATATGTTACATAAATAGTTAGCTCTCATAACTACAGTTAGATCAGTATTGAGTATATTAGATGTAAAAGCCATCACAGTTTCATATTCTGGTCCCTCACTCTGTGTATCTTTATATTTTCCTTCTTTGATTCTTGAGATGTACTTACACTGGATAGCACAACCAAAACATGATTTATGATCAATACGAAAACGTTTTCTAATAGCATCACTACCAACTTTATCTATCTCTTGATAGTAACCATCATAATGGTTCTTAGTAGGTAACCTTCCTATGGCATTCATTGCATCCATAAGTCCAGTAGTACCATAGGTTCGTGATGTCTTTTTAATGTAATCCGCCCATTCTCCTTTTGCATGGCGTTCAAAACAATTCTGTGAGAACTCCATGAATTTCTCAGGAAATGCAACTTTGAGATCTCCACTACCTCTTATGGCAATGGCTTTAAGGTTCTTGAAACCCATTACTGCACCCATTCCTGTTCTACCAGCAGCCCTATAATAATCATTTATAACACAAGCATACTTTACTAATTTTTCTCCTGCTTGACCAATACATGCTACTTTAATATCAGGGTCACCATTCTCCTCACATATGAGATCTGTTGTCTTATGGGTATCCTTACCCCAAAGGTGATTAGCATCTCTTAAATCCACCAGATCATCTTCAATGTATAGATAAACTGGCTTTTCAGCTTTACCTTCCACAATAATAAAATCATATCCAGCATATTTTAATTCAGGACCAATTGAACCTCCAGCATGAGCTTCTCCCCAATGATTAGTTAAGGGAGAGAGTGTAGCTACCATCCATCTTCCAGAAGGAGGGAATAGAGTCCCAGTCACTGGACCAGTTGCAAAAATGATTTTATTTTGTT
>JAGMBY010000045.1 GCA_023129485.1 Actinomycetes bacterium
GGTTTACCCGCTGAGGGAACAGTGCAAGAGGTGAGAGCCACCCCCATGCTGCGTCCATTGATGTTGACCTTGCGGCATAGGTTAGCTAACTTCTTCAAGTCGTATCCTCTCTCCGCCGCAGCACCACAAATTTTTTCTGCTAGTACTGTAGTACCCACACCACGCCTTCCCTGAGTATACAAGCTGTCTTTAACAGCCACATCATCATCAATCAAGATATTGAGCACTCTGATCCCTTCCTCACGAGCCATATCAGCCGCCATATCAAAGTTCATAACATCGCCACTGTAGTTCTTGACAATAAACAGTACTCCCTCCCCACTGTTAACTATTTTAGCTGCCTCCAGCATCTGATCCGGAGTGGGTGAGGTGAAGACCTCACCAGGGCAAGCAGCATCCAGCATGCCAAATCCTACAAAGCCCCCGTGCATAGGCTCATGGCCACTACCACCACCAGAGACTATAGCCACCTTACCCTTAACTGGGGCATCAGTACGATAGATAAAATTAGGGTCAAAGTGAACCTTAACGATGTCCGGGTAAGCCAAAGTGATACCTTCCAGTTGTTCTTTAACAACATATTCAGGATTGTTTATTAATTTCTTCATTTCTCCCTTCTCCCTTCTCGGATATTAATTTATAATTGGTGAGCCAGTTTTATAAACCCCTGAACTGGCTCACCATGTTTGTTTATATATTAAGTCTTCTTCTAGGCTTTCTTCTTTCTTATCATTCCTTTACTAAAGTGCAGGCCAAAGATACAAATAGAATAAAGCGCCTAATATACCACCAATGATTGGACCTACTACTGGAATCCAGGAATAACCCCAATCCGATTTACCCTTACCTGCAATGGGTAGTATAGCATGTGCAATACGTGGACCTAAGTCTCGAGCTGGATTTATAGCATAACCAGTTGGTCCTCCAAGAGATAAACCAATACTCCAGACTAAAAAGCCTATGAGTAACGGGCCAAAGCCACTGGTCAGTTCATTTCGTGCATCCAGTATAAAAAGCACACCTGCAACTAACATAAATGTTCCAATGATCTCTGTTAGCAAGTTTAGTGAGTAGTTACGGATCGCTGGTCCAGTTGAAAACACCGCCAGTTTAAGTCCTGTATCTTCTGTCTCAGACCAATGTGGTAAATATGCTAACCAGACAATAACACCACCTAAAAAACCACCGATCATTTGTCCAATAATGTACATAGGTACATCGGCCCAAGGGAAGCTTCCAATAGCAGCTAAGCCAACGGTAACCGCTGGATTGATATGTGCACCACTAATCCAGCCAACTGCATAAACTGCCACAGCGACAGCGAGACCCCAACCTGTGGTTATTACAATCCATCCACTATCCTTCCCTTTAGACTTATTAAGCAGAACATTGGCTACAACGCCATCACCAAGAATGATTAGGATCATTGTCCCTATAATCTCTCCAACTACTGGAGACATATTTTTCTCCTTTCATCTTAAATTTAATTGAATAAATACATTTTAGTGTTTTATTAAATATTTACAATCTCTACTTTCCTGTAATCACCCCCTTTCTAATTAGCTCACCTACTTTTCAAGCGTGGACAAATCAGTTTTAAATAAAAAGTAAATCAATTGAATTTGAAGCAGATTTTATGTATGATTTTGAAGTTGTGGATTTGAGTATATTTTCTAAAAATTGTTCTGCAAGAACGGTGAGCATAAAATTAATCATGTATAACCTTTAAAAATTTTAAAATTACTTTTAATTATTTTTTATTAGTAATACAAATTAGTGATACAAATTAATATAATATATTATTTTTTTCCAAATTTAAAGTATTTTTTAAAAAATTTTATAAGATTTATAGGAAATGTTGACGAATAAACATATTAAATAAAATTTTAAAACACGATTTTGAATCATGTTTGGTTAGTTTTTGGAAAGATTATCGCAGATAAAAGTAGTTAATTATCCTTTAAGAACTCCTTTCAAAAAAACATATTGATACTAAAGTAAAAATATCAAATTAAAATACAGTTAATAATTATTTCCCAAATAATATGTATTATAGAATAGTTAAATTAACACACAGTCCCTCTTTAGTGATTAATCTCTCAATAATTGTTAGGTTTAATTTATAGTTAGAAAGTAACCTATTTGCTCTTACTTTCTGTTTAGTGGAAATATTTCTTCAATATATTTATAAACCTCTTTTGCTGTTTTTAATTGAAGAACATGAATTACTAAATCTTGAGCTTGAGATAAGTCCAGAGATTGAATTATAGCCTTTACTTTGGGAATTGCTGTAGCAGTCATACTAAATTCGTCGATTCCAAGACCCAATAGTATCGGAATAGCTTTGGGATTACTAGCCATTTTACCACAAATGCTCACCCACTTTTTAGCACCGTGTGCTGCTTCAGTTATGTTCTTTAACAACCTTAAAATTACTGGGTGAAATGGTTCGTAAAGATGAGCTACTCGTTTGTTTATACGATCACAAGCCATAGTATACTGTATTAGGTCATTTGTGCCTATGCTGAAGAAGTCTACTTCCTTTGATAAGATATCAGATGCTAAAGCAGCTGCTGGTGTCTCTATCATAATACCTATATCCATATCACGTGCGAAAGGAATTCCATGACTCTCTAATTCAGCAATTACCTCTGATAAAATAGCCTTAGCTCTGTAAATTTCATCTATGTTTGAAATCATGGGGAACATAATTTTAACATTTCTCTCATAGCTTGTTCTCAAAATTGCTCTTATCTGATCTTTAAAGAGGTCAACATTATCCAAAGAGAATCTAATTCCTCTCCACCCCAATGAAGGATTTATTTCCTGTTGGATATTTAAATATGGTAATGGTTTATCTCCACCAATGTCTAATGTTCGAATAATGAATGGACGTTCAAGCATAAGATCAGCTATAGATTTATATGCTTTGTATTGATCCTCCTCACTAGGAATTGTTTTGCAATCAATATATAAAAACTCTGTACGTAAAAGTCCAATTCCTTCTGCTCCATATTCTAAAGCAATTTTAGCTGTGTCAACATTACTAATATTAGCTAATACAACTTTGCGATAACCATCGTGAGTAAAAGCAGGTTTTTGTGCGACTAATTTAAGAGTTCGTTGTTGAGTTTTAAGATTCTTCTGGTAGGAACTATAAGTAGTAATGCTCTTCTTATCTGGATTAGCTATTACTAAACCTTCTTTGCCATCTATAATTAAAGTTGTATCCTCAGGTATGTTTAATAGCTCCTTACCTAATCCTACAATAGCCGGTATTTTCAAAGTACGAGCTAAAATAGCAGTATGTGAAGTTGTACCACCAGTTACTGTACAAAGGCCAAGGATTTTCTTTTTATCTAACTGAGCAATATCTGAGGGGAAAATATCTTTTGCAATTAACACCACAGGTTTTGACAACTCTGCTATAGATTTCTCTTTTTCACCCAGTAAAATTTTTAATACACGTTGATTCACATCTTCCAAATCAACAGCCCTTTGCTTGAAAATTTTACTATCCATACCTTGCAGAGTTTTAACATAGCCTTCAACTACCTCTGCTAATGAGGCTTCAGCATTCAAAAAATTATCATCAATTTGCTTTTTTACACAATCTAATAAGACATGGTCATCTAAGAATAGTTTGTGTGCTGTGAAGATATCTGCTTCTCTCGCCCCTATTTCTTTAGTGGTTTTATTCTTAATTACAATGATCTCATTTTTTGCCTGATTAATAGCGGATAAGAAACGCTCCCATTCAGCTTTAGGATTTTTAATTTTATATTTCTTCACCTTCAATATTTGAGGTTGTAAAATATATGAGGGACCAATTTCAATGCCGTCTGAAGCTGGAATTCCATGCAGTTTATGCATAGTCCAATCTACTTCAGAAACCTTTTGTTTAATATCCTTAGATATGCTGGGTACTTCAGCTTCAATAAAATTTGAACTATCGACCATGGGTATAGGTTGTTCCATTTCTCCAAAACCACTTTCTACTAATTTTTGAAGTGCTTTTGTAGCATCAATTGAGTCCAGACCATCACTAGAAATTTCAATTTGATGATCTTTCAGGGCACCTAAACTAAGTACACTAAACATGCTCTTAGCACTTATAAATGAACCTCCAAGAGTCTGATTACGCACACTGATATTAGATTTAAATTTGTTTGCAGTTTGAACAAATTGGGCTGCCGGTCTAGCATGCAATCCAATCTCATTAGAAATTGTTATAATAATTTTATTTTTAGAAGTTTCTTCTTTGGGAGTAAGAAATAGGACTTCAGATTTAACCAATGGCACAGCTCCCGAAACTTTTGTAATTGTTACAACTTCTCGAGCAGCAGCATCTACTTTCTTAAGGGAACTACCCACAGAAGCTTCCACTGCAGCTGAAATAGCACCCTCCAATATTGGTGCCTCACTTATTAAAATTTTGTCTTGTTTATCAGAATCCAGCATTTGAATTGCTATCTCAGTACTCAATACAGCACTCCCTAAGTCTAATAATATCAGAACTCCGTCAGGCTGATAGACATTATTAATAGCTTCAAATATTCTTTCTGCATTCGTTCCAATTGTTTTATCATCTAATCCACCAGCAGTAGCAATAGAAACTTTGCCTTGGCTCATTTGATTAGCTAATTCTTTTATGCTTTCAGATAGTTTTGCACTGTGTGATACAATTACCAAACTAACCATAATTATTTCTCACCTCTAAAAATTCTAATAGCTGTAAAGAAATTAATATCTGAACCATATATAACTTTCATAATCTATTATAATATAGTAAATAGATATCATCAAAATACCTGTTTATATTTAACTTACAAAATAAGAGAAAATTCTAAACATTCATATCTTATCTCAAAAAGGTAATATAAATCATTTATTTTTGCCTATCAATAAGAATATAGGAGACACAGACAATTTGAATTAGGTTAAGAAGATCTAACCCATATTCTTTTGTTTACTTTTAATCTAATTTAAATATATAATTTTGATGATTATTATATCAGGAGGTAAATATGAATACTGAGGAACTTATGCAAATTGCTTTAGAGATGTCGGCCTTTGAGGAGATACCTGCTGATTCTCAGATATTTGTAAGAGGGGATAATATAAAGAAGATCTTATTTGGAATAGATGTTGATTCTGCTGGGCTATTATTAGCAAAACAGCTTAATTTTGATGCTGTCATTGCTCATCATCCACCAGGTGATGAGTCTAGAATTTATGGTATACCAGAAGTAATGCTTCGTCATATTGAGCAAATGAAAAGTGTTGGAATTTCAGAAAAGGATGCTAAAAAGGCTTTAGAGGTCAGAAGGGGGAAGATTAAAAGAAATTATAATGTCATAAACTATGATAAAGTAACAAGTGTGGCAAGGATGTTGGAGATACCTTTCTTAAATATACACACACCTGTTGATGTTATTACAAAAAATAAGTTTGATAAGCACATCAACTCATTTCTATCATCAGATAAAAATGCAAAAGTTTCTGATTTATTAGAATCTCTTAACAAAATAGATGAAATTTCAAAAGGGTTAACAAAACCTGCTCTCAGGATAGGAGATGAAGAAAGTCCTGTTGGTAAATTCTTTGTTCAAATGTCTGCGGGAACAAATGGTGGTGCAGCAGTTGCCAAAGCTTATTTTAAGTCGGGCATTGATACATTAATTTATATGCATCTTGGCGAGGAAGATTACAAAAAGCTTAAAAAAGAAAAAATTAAAGCAAATTTAATTGTAACAGGTCATATGCCTAGCGACTCCATTGGAATAAATATTTATATAAGAGAGCTAGAAAAAAGAGGTATTTCAGTAAAAAGATTTAGTGGTGTAGTTGCACGGTAGAAATTGTGTTTGTGATAATTTAATAGAAGTTCAAAATAAATTTATAATTTAATTATAAATTTTTTCAGTTTAATTAAATTTTCTTAATTTTATGGCATGTAATTAAATAGTGCTAACATAACTTTTAAAATAAAAAAATAATATTTTAAAAGATTTAAAATAAAATTATTAATTCTTCAAAAGAGGGCTTGTCAGGATATAAAGAGGTATTTCAAATGAACAAATATGTGGTTAGCATAGGAGATGTCGCTTTGGATATATTTTCTAAAATAGAAAGTGGTCTTTTCTACGCCACTGATACTCCGGCAATTACATCAATTCATCCTGGTGGTTCTGCAGCAAACTTTGCCACCTGGATTTCAAGACTTGGTGGCAATTCCGCTTTTATAGGAAAGGTTGGAAATGATTTTATTGGTGATTATTTAATAAAGGATTTAGAAAACGAGGGTGTTATTTTAAATATTTCCAGAGGAAGTGGTTTTACTGCTATTATAATTGCTCTGATAGATAATACCGGTGAAAGAACGATGATAACCCACAGAGGGGAATCTGTTAACCTTTCCATTAAAGATGTGAATTTTGACATTATTTCTAAAGCCAGTCTTATATTTATACCTGCTTATTCCCTTTTCTTTGGTAAAATCTCAAAAACCATTATTGATGTCATCAATTTCATAAAGAGGGAAGAGCAAAATATCCGTAACATTAATTTAGGTAAGCTTAATAATATACCTGACTCTAAAAGATTGCCTTTTGACAAGAAATTTTCCATTAAAAATTATAGAAATGCCTTAATAGCAATTGACCTTTCTTCCTATGGTGGAATAAAACAATATGGTCCTAAAAAATTTGAAAATTTATTAAAAGGTATAAAACCTGATATTTTGTTCTGCAATAAAGATGAGTTGATGACATTAAAACATAATTTAAGTCTAGATGAAGCAATAAGTGAAGTTAAAAATTTATCAAAAATATTTACAGTTAAATTAGGTAAAAATGGTTGTATTGGACATTATTTTAATAAAAATGGAAAAGAAAATATTTTTAGCTTAAAAACAAGAAGGTTAAAAGTTGTTGACACTACTGGAGCTGGAGATGCTTTTGATGCAGCTTTTTGTTACGAATATTTAAAATCTGGAAATGTTAAAGAATCAGCAGAGTTTGCAAATTCATTTTCTTCCTTAGTCATAACAAAATATGGAGCCAGACCCAAAATTGATTTTACCCCTATAAAAAATTTTTAACTTTTTTTGTACAGCTAAAATTGATTTGTGTACCATAAAAACTTTTAATCTTTTCCAGACCTTAAATTTATATTTAATAGTTGCTATTTTAATTTTTAATCTCATCTAATACTAACTTTATCATCTCTGGAATTTTTTCTTTTAACTCCTCTGATAGTTCCATTCCCATTTCTATGGATTTTGGTTGTATTGCGAAAATAATAGTCTCAAATTTTCCACCTAAAATTTCAGCCATATTAAGTGTTTCGAGCAGTCCTATCTGGTGAAATGACAAAAAAGATTTTTGTGATTTGTTTTTAATTTGTTCAGGTTTAATTCTAAATATCTTCCCAGGTTTCATGGTAGCATTCACAATGTCTACAACTATTAGTTTCTCTATATCTTCAATATACCCTAATAAATTTGGTCCCAAAACTCCGCCATCCAAAAGTTCAACATTTTCGGGTAGCTCTAATTTTTTAAGTTCTCTTACAATATGAATACCAAAACCTTCATCTTTTAAAAGGAGGTTCCCTACTCCCATTATCAATATTTTCTTAGACCTTTTTTCCTTAATCTTTACCATATAAAAACCTGAATAAAAATATATTTTTATTTTTAGTGCTTACCTGTTAGTGGAACAAAACTTACTCCAATTATCTCTTTAAATTCTAATTCACCATTTACATTCTTTATTTGCCATAAAACCTGGTATGCTCCTGGAGGTCCAACGGGTAACACCATTACTCCACCCTCTTTTAGTTGTTCAATCAATGGAGGGGGTATGTGATCCGGTGCGCAAGTGACAATTATTTTATCAAATGGTGAATTCTCTTCCCATCCAAAATAGCCATCTGAACAAAGTACTTTAACATTATCATAACCTGATTTATCAAGTCTATTCCTTGCACTTTCACAAAGCCCATCAATAATCTCAACTGTGTATACTTCCTCAACAATTTCAGCTAATATTGCAGCTTGATATCCAGAACCAGTTCCTATTTCAAGTACTTTTTCATCTCCCTTTAGTTCCAGGAGTTGAGTCATCAATGCAACAATATATGGTTGAGATATTGTCTGTCCATAACCTATTGGGAGTGGGTGGTCCTCATACGCTCTCTCTAAGTATCTTTCTAATACAAATTTGTGCCTATGGGCTTTCCCCATTGCCTCTAAAACTTTTTCATCAACAATATCTCTACCTTTAAGATGATGTGTAACCATATATTCTCTTTTCTCCGCTATCCTTTTCTCGGAATTATCTTGCTCTTCTTCCTTAACAGTAACTTTTTTAATATAAGCACACCCATTAAATATAAGAGTAATATTAAATAAAAGGCTGAAAAGAATAAAAAAAATAATATTGATAGTGAGAGCTTTTTTTAGTAACTTCATTCTTAATAATTGAGATTAATAGCCTTTTTAAATAATTTTTTTTCTAATTTTTATTATTTCTATTTTTTTATTAGTTCATTTTAACATTTGATAGGATATGCTTAAATTCTCTTTATAGAAATAATTTTCCTAATTGACTAAATCCAGCTATATAAATCTAATCTTTTGTTTTGTCCAAATACAATAAATTTATTTTATTTTTTTGAATTTTAAAGGATTAATTTTGGTGCTTTCTATTTTTTTGATTATTCATGACGTAGTGCATCAATAGGATCGAGTCTTGCTGCTCTTCTCGCTGGATAAACCCCTGAAATAATTCC
>JAGMBY010000046.1 GCA_023129485.1 Actinomycetes bacterium
CTGGAAGCTATAAGAAAAAGACCCAGTATGTACATTGGTTCAACCGGATATACAGGTCTTCATCACTTAATATATGAGGTTGTAGATAATAGCATCGATGAGGCAATGGCAGGAACATGTTCAAAAATACTTGTTGTAGTAAATAAAGATAATTCTGTAACTGTAATAGATGATGGCAGGGGGATACCTGTTAAGAGAATGAAGAAGTTAAAAAAATCCGCAGTGGAAGTAATTTTAACAACATTACATTCCGGGGGAAAATTTAGTGGGGATGTGTATAAGGTTTCTGGAGGACTTCACGGAGTAGGACTTTCAGTAGTAAATGCGCTATCTAATAAATTAATTGCTGAAATAAGAAGAGATGGATACATGTTTAAGCAGGAATATAAAAAGGGAAAGCCCATAACAAAATTAACTAAACAAGGTCGGTCTAAAAAACATGGAACGGTGATCAGATTTTGGCCTGATATTGAGATTTTTGATGATATAAATTTTAAATCTGAGAGAATATTAAAGTATCTCAAGGAAATGGCTTATCTAAATAGAGGGTTAAAAATTATCTTCCAGGATGAAAGGCCAGACCCGCAAATAGTTGAGGAGTATAGATTTAAAGGTGGAATTGTAGATTTTGTAAAAGATTTGGCATCAAAGAAAGATTCAATACATAGAGATGTAATATATTTCAAAAGTAAGGTAGATACAAGTCAGGTAGAAGTAGCAATGAAATATACAAATGGATATAGTGAGAACCTATATTCTTTTGCCAACAATATACATACACATGAAGGCGGAACCCATGAAGTTGGATTTAAAAAGGCATTGACCAGAGTAATAAATGATTATGCAAGAAACAAGGGGATTTTGAAAGATAAGGATGAGAATTTAAGAGGTGAAGATATAAGAGAGGGTCTTTTTGCAATTTTAAGTATTAGATTAAGAGAACCTCAGTTTGAAGGTCAAACCAAAAAAAAATTGGGAAATAGCGAAATGATGGGAATAGTGGAATCTATAGTTAATACAAAATTAAGTGAATATTTAGAGGAGCATCCACATCAAGCAAAAGCAATTTTAAATAAATCAATAAATGCAGCTAGGGCAAGAAATGCTGCAAAAAAAGCTCGCGAACTAACAAGAAAGAGAGGATTACTGCAAAGCAGTTCTCTTCCCGGAAAATTAGCAGATTGTACTATAAATGACCCATCAATAAGCGAGATTTTCCTGGTAGAGGGCGATTCTGCTGGAGGAAGTTGTAAACAGGCTCGAGATAGACAGTTTCAAGCAATAATGCCACTGAGGGGAAAAATATTAAATGTTGAAAAATCAAGGGAGTTAAAGGTATTAAGCAACAATGAAATTCAGGCGATAATTACAGCATTAGGTACAGGGATTAAAGATGAAATTAATATAAAAAATGCTAGATATCATAAAGCAATTATTCTTTGTGACGGTGATGTAGATGGTTCACATATAAGAACTTTACTTTTAACATTCTTTTATAGATACATGAGGGAATTAATTGAAGCTGGATATGTTTATATAGCACAGCCACCACTATATGGTATAAGAAAGGGAAAGAAAACCTACTATGTACATACTGATGAGGAGCTTAAAAATTTGTTGGATAGGATAGGAAAAAAAGGAGTTAATATACAGAGGTACAAAGGCTTGGGAGAGATGAACCCAGAACAACTTTGGGAAACAACAATGGATCCAAAAAAGAGAGTTATTCTTCAAGTTAACATAGAAGATGCAATATCAGCTGAAGAAACATTCTCAACCTTAATGGGAAGCCAGGTAGAACCTCGTAAAGAATTTATTCAAAAAAGAGCAAAAGATGTGAGATTCTTAGACATTTAGACATGGAGTCAAAATATAGGAGAAGGTATTGAAAAATAATAAAAATAAAATTGAAATAAATAAAATGAAGGAGAAATATTAATGCAGCATATAGTTGGTAAAGTAAAACCTGTTGACATAGAAGAAGAGATGAAGAAATCATATATTGATTACTCAATGAGTGTAATTGTTGGTAGAGCTCTTCCCGATGTTAGAGATGGTTTAAAACCCGTTCATCGGAGAATTCTTTATGCAATGCATGATATGGGCTTAATGAGTAATAAACCCTATAAAAAAAGCGCAAGAATTACTGGTGAAGTCCTTGGGAAGTATCATCCACATGGTGATATGGCAGTTTATGATGCATTGGTAAGAATGGCTCAAGATTTTTCTCTGAGATATCTGTTAGTTGATGGTCAAGGTAATTTTGGTTCAATTGATGGTGATAATCCTGCAGCTATGAGATATACCGAGGTTAGACTATCTTCCCTTAGCACGGAGATGTTAAGGGATATAGACAAAGAAACTGTCAATATTGTTGACAATTTTGATGGAAGTTTAAAAGAACCAACAGTTTTACCATGCAGATTTCCAAACCTTTTAATAAATGGATCATCTGGTATTGCTGTAGGAATGGCAACAAATATGGCACCACACAATTTAAACGAAGTTGTAGATGGGATTATTGCACATATAGATAATTCAGAAATATCCTTAAAAAAACTAATGAAAAAGATAAAAGGTCCAGACTTTCCAACAGGTGGACTTATTTTAGGAAGTGAAGGGATAAGAGAAGCATATAAAACTGGAAAAGGTAAGATAACTGTGAGGGCCAAGACTCATATTGAAACCACGAAGGGTAAAAGAAAAAAGATTGTAGTAACTGAGCTCCCATATCAGGTCAATAAGGCGAAACTTATTAAAAAAATAGCAGAACTGGTAAGGGATAAGAAAATTGACGGAATATCTGATTTGAGAGATGAATCTGATAGAAATGGAATGAGATTAGTTATCGAGCTTAGAAGGGACTCTCAACCCGATGTTATATTAAATAATTTATATAAGCACACTCAACTTCAGGATACTTTTGGAATAATAAATATTGCTATTGTAGATGGTGTTCCAAGGATTCTAACCCTACATGAATTAATTAAAAATTATGTAGAATATCAGTTTGAAGTAATTATAAGATTAACAAAGTATGAACTTAAAAAAGCCAGAGAAAGAGCGCACATCTTAGAAGGTATACTAATCGCGTTAGCAAATTTGGATAAAGTAATAGGGATTATAAAGAGAAGCAAAACAGTACCTCAAGCAAGACGGAGATTGATGAAAAGTTTTGAGCTGACAAAAGTACAGGCAAAAGCAATTTTAGACATGAAACTTCAGAGACTGACTGGGCTGCAGAGAGATAAGGTTAAGAAGGAACATAAAGAGTTGAGGGAAAAAATTAAATACTGTGAATCCGTTTTAGCTGATAAGAATAGAGTATATGAGATAATCAAGAAAGATTTGAAGAATATTGCTAAAAAGTTTGGAGACGAGAGAAGAACCATAATAACTCCATCAAAAAAAGACATTGATATTGAAGACCTTATTGCTGATGAAGATACAATAATTACAATAACCCTATCAGGATATATAAAGAGAACACCAGTTTCCACTTATAGAAAACAGAGAAGAGGTGGAATAGGGGTCATGGGAATGGATCTAAAGGAGGATGATTTTGTTGAACATCTCTTTATTAGCTCAACTCATCAATTCATGTTATTTTTCACTAATAAGGGTAAAGTTTACAAGATTAAAACTTATGAACTACCAACCGGTGGTAGGAGGTCCAAAGGTCGTTCTATAAGAAATTTTCTTAACTTTGATTATAATGAAAAAGTTAGAATGGTTATTACTACTGATGATTTCAAATTTAAAGAATTTATGATAATGGCTACTAAAAATGGTCTGATAAAAAAGACTGAACTTTCCGAGTATAAAAATGCTAGAAGAAGTGGTTTAATTGCAATAAAGTTAAATAAGAGTGATGAAATAGTTGGTATTTTGAGGATAAAACCAAAAGAAAAAGTGATTTTAATATCGACAAATGAAAAAGCAATAAGATTCAATGAAAATCAAATTAGGTGTACATCAAGAAATACTAAGGGTGTTAAAGCGATGAAACTAGGAAAAAAAGATGAGATTCTTGGAATGGGAATTGGTTCTGATGATGCTGACTTATTTTTGATTACCGAAAATGGTTATGGAAAAAGGACAGCTATATCTGATTTCAGAACACAGAATAGAGGAGGAAAAGGAATGATTGCAATTAAAACTGATTCGAAAAGTGGAAAGCTTATTGGTTGCAAGATAGTCAGGAGAAACAATGAATTGGTTTTGATATCAAATGATGGAACATTAATAAGGGTATCCGTAGATGGTATAAGAAGAATGGGTAGACAAGCAAGAGGTTTAAGGGTTATGAAATTAAGGAAAGGAGATAAAGTAAGTTCTTTAGCAAGAGTTGTAGGATGATAAATTTAGAATTTAATTTTATATTTTTGAATATCTTTAATCAATTGAGACTTTTTTGGAGAGATAAATTTGAGGGAATTTGAACTATTAGATCACACTGCTGATATAGGAATAAAAACTTACGGAAATACAATAGAAGATTTATTTTGTAATACTGCTATAGCAATGTTTTCCCTTATGGCAGATTTAGATAAGGTAAGACCGTTCAAAAAATTTGATATTCAAATAAAAGGAGAAAACGAAGAAAATCTCATGATTAAATGGCTAAATGAATTGCTATACCTCTATGAAACTGAATTATGTTTATTTAATAAATTTGACCTCAAGATAGAAAACATATGTTGTGGAGAAATAAATAGCTTAACAGAAAATAATAAATTATTATTAAAAGCTTCAGTAGAGGGTGAAGATATAGATCTGGAAAAACACCACATAAAAACACATATAAAAGGTGCTACATATCACAAATTAGAAATTAGAAAAAATAAAATATATTCAGCCTCAATTTTTTTCGATGTTTAATAAAATTATGAAACAGTTTTTACTTAATAAGTTTCCAATATTTATTTTAATTATAATAGTCTTATTTACAATTATCTTTGTAGATTCTGCTTGTAATATTTTACCCAAAGTATATGAGGAAAAAGAAAAACCAGAAAATGCTGAAGTTGAAGAAATAATATACCTACCTGAACCTGAAACAGTAGGTGAAATGAGCATGGAGGAAACAATTAAAAAACGGAGATCTGTGAGAAGTTTCAATGATAAAGAGCTTAATCTGGAACAGATTTCTCAAATTTTATGGGCAGCTCAAGGAATAACTGATGAAAAAGGTTATAGATCAGTCCCCTCGGCAGGAGCTCTTTATCCTCTTGAGGTATATGTTGTCAAAAAAGATGGTGTTTTTCATTACATACCCGAAGGACATAAAATGGAAATAATATTGGAAGGGGACATAAGAAAAAAACTAAAAGAAATATGTTTGGGTCAGCAATGGGTTGAGGATGCATCAGTAGATATAATAATAACAGGTGTATATAAAAGAACAACAATAAAATATGGTGATAGGGGAATTAGGTATGTTTATTTGGAGGCAGGAACAGCTTGTCAAAATATTCTACTTCAAGCAGTATCTTTAGGATTAGGAGCTGTTCCAGTAGGAGCTTTTCGTGATAATCAGATTCAAGAAATACTGAATTTAAGCAAGGATGAAACGCCTCTTTTTGTAATTCCAATAGGTTATAAAAAATAAATAGATCTATTTAAAAGTTTTTTGTAATTCATATTCTAATATTGAAAAATAAAATGATATTTATAATTCCATTTTGTTATAAGGAGATTTTTCTAAAAAAGTTATTTATAAAGATATGTAAAATCTATTATAAATAGATAATTCTATACAAATGTAAAATTTATAATACAAATCAATAAGATAAGTGATTGAATGAAAAATATTTACGTCTCATATATTAAGTCTGACACAGGGAATATATTTATTGCATCATCAGATAAAGGACTTATAAAAGTTTATTTGGATTGTGGTGAAGAAGATTTTATAAAATCTTTGGAAAATCAATACAGCTCAAATTCATATAAATCGGGAATTGTATTTAATTATAATAAGAACAACTCAAAGATTTACTTAAGTAATGATAAAAACAAAAAAATATTAAATCAAATAAAGAGTTATTTGATAGGAGATTTAGAAAAATTTAATATTAATATTGATATAAAAGTAACTGATTTTCAAAAGAAAGTTCTTAATGCAGTTAGGAATATTAAGTATGGTAAGACCAAATCATATGGTCAGATAGCAAAAGAGATCGGAGAACCAAGAGCATATAGAGCTGTTGGAAATGCTATTAGTAAAAACCCAATTCCAATAGTAATACCATGTCATAGGGTTATTAAAAGTGACGGTTCAATTGGAGGATTTGGAGGAAGAGCAAAGCGAATAGATATAAAAAGAAAACTATTAGAAATAGAGGATCTGAAAATTTAGTAAAATAAATTGAAGTAAAATTGTTGTAAATAACAGTATAATAAATATATTGAAAAAAAATTATAAGGTGATTTGAATGAAAAAACTTAGATATAAAGTAAACAAAATCTCTGATTATAAATGGGAAATTCCCAAAGGGCAGATAGAAGGGATGAGGGTTCCTTGTATAATTTTTGCTAATGAAAATCTTCTTATAAAAGCTGATCAAGATAATGCTTTGGAACAAGTTGTGAATGTGGCTACACTTCCCGGAGTTGTAAAAGCATCATTTGCTATGCCTGATATCCACTGGGGATACGGTTTTCCAATTGGTGGTGTTGCTGCTATGGATATGGAAACAGGTGTTATTTCACCTGGGGGTGTAGGTTTTGATATCTCTTGTGGAGTTAGGTTAATTAAAACTAATTTAACAAAAAGTGATATAAAACCTAAAATGGAACAACTTGTATATGAATTAAATAGAAATATTCCAAAAGGAGTAGGAGTTGGAGGAAAATTAAGATTAAGTAGAGATGAACTTTCCAAATTAGTAACTCAAGGAGTAGACTGGGCTATTAAGAAAGGTTATGGTTGGAACGAAGATAGGCTTTATGTAGAAAATAGAGGAAGGATGCCAGAAGCAAATCCTGATAAAGTTAGTTACAAAGCTCTTAAGAGAGGTCAAGGGCAGGTAGGTACTTTAGGTGCGGGAAATCATTATCTGGAGATTCAGGTTGTAGATCAAATCTACGATAAAAAAATAGCAGATGTATTTGGTTTAGAAAAAGATCAAGTAGCAGTTATGATACACTGTGGTTCAAGAGGATTTGGCCATCAGGTATGCTCTGACTACATTGAAGTTATGAGAAGAGTAGTTGCAAGAGAAGGATATAAATTACCAGATAGACAGCTGGGTTGTGCCCCAATAAATAGTAAAGAAGGAAAAGATTATTACCAGGCAATGTCATGTGCGGCTAATTATGCTCTAACTAACAGGCATGTATTGGGTCATTGGATGAGACAGTGCTTTGAACGTGTTTTTAAAAAAAGTGCTGAAAAATTAGGTATGAATCTAATATATGATGTCTCTCATAACATAGCAAAATTTGAGAAACACAAAGTTGATGGTAAGGAAAAAATGTTATGTATACACAGGAAAGGAGCTACTAGGGCATTTGGACCAGGACATCCTGATCTTCCAGAAAAATATAGTCCTTATGGACAACCAGTAATAATTGGTGGAACTATGGGAACTGCATCTTATCTACTTATTGGAACTGAAAAAAGTATGGAGGAAAGTTTTGGTTCAACATGTCATGGTGCTGGAAGAGTGATGAGCAGAACAAGAGCAAGAAAAACTATTAGAGGAGATGCCTTAAAAAGAGAACTTGAATCAAGTGGAATAAAAATTATGACTGACTCAATGTCTGGTTTAGCAGAAGAAGCACCGAAAGCATACAAGGATGTAAATGAAATAGTTGATGTAACTCAGAATGCTGGAATATCAACAAAGATAGTAAAACTAAAACCACTTGCTGTTTTAAAGGGATAATCACAGTTAATACGACTAACATTATATTAGTATAAAAATGTAATTGAATCTATAAATTAATCGGTTTGAAAATATTAATTAATAAGGTTGAACATATTAATTAATAATATTAAATAGAATTTCTATTATAATTAAGTAGATTTTTATTACTTATTATCTCAATATTTTAAAGATTTTTAGAAAGGAGGGAAAATTTGAACCAGGAAGAGATAAAGAGAGAAGAGGAAAAAATAGTTGAGGAAGAAGAAGTGAAAGTTGGAGAAAAAGCAGTTGTTGAGTATAAAAAAGCAGATTTATTTAAAAGATTTGTTGCTTATTTAATTGATGCGATTCTAGCAAGTGTTGTAAGTCTAATACCTGTTGTTGGTGGATTAGTAGCTGGCGCATATATGCTTTTACGAGATGGTTTAGACTTTATGCAAAATAGAAGTCTTGGAAAGATGGCTGTTAATTTAAAACCTATAGTAGTAGAGACAGGTGCTAATTGTGATCTTCAAACATCTGCAAAGAGGAATTGGCCCTTTGCAATAGGATATTTTTTAGTAGCAATACCTGTAATTGGTTGGATATTGGCAATATTGATTTGGATTCCATTGTTTATTTATGTTGTAATCGAAGCAGTACTGGTTTTTACTGACGATAAAGGACTAAGGCTTGGGGATAAGATGGCAGGAACACAGGTTATAGAATTGTAGACAAATAAATTTATAAAAAATTTAAATTAAAAATAAAACTGGAGTTTTATTTTTTACTCAATAAATTTTGGTCTATAATGTGTCCAATTGTATAGATTCAGTGCAATTATTATTTAATTTAATTAGAATTTGGAATTATTAAATTTATATATTTACAAATTTTTAAAAAGATAAGATAATAAAAAAGGTGGGCTTATAGCTCAGTAGGTTAGAGTACACCCCTGATAAGGGTGAGGTCCCTGGTTCGACTCCAGGTAAGCCCACCATCGTAGTAATAGCAGCAGAATTGGGTGGGGGTGCTCACTGCGCCACCCGCTGCAAGTGCTATATAAAGAAAAGAAAAACGCAAAAATTTAGTTTCCTGCCCCTGGAAAATTTTTACATAGAAAAACTAACTATCATCATGAACAAAAAAAAATTAATTGGAATTGGAATAGGTATCTTAATAATCGTCATCGCTCTCCTTATAATGGATAGTATCCATGAATTTTCTGGTGAGCGTCTCTTAAAAATATTTGAGTCACCAATAACAGCAATATTAGTACTCATTGCTGGTATTTTGCTAATGGTACTTTCCAGCAATAAAGCTGTCGAGCATTCAGCTATCCTTGCTTCCGCCTTAGGTATATCTCCACTTATGATTGGCCTTGTGTTAGTTTCCTTAGGCACTGATTTACCCGAGATCGTTAACTCAATTGTCTCCTCATCGTTAGGTCACGCAGATATCGATATTGGGGACTCCATAGGTTCAGTCTTAACTCAACTGACTTTGGTTTTTGGACTCCTTCCCTTTTTAGGTCGTTCATATAGGGTTAAAAGAAAGGAAATTATTGTCATGGGTGCTTGTCTAATTTTAGCAATTATGCTTATTATCTCTGTTGTTGAAAAAGGATATGTTTCTCGGACAAACGCCTTGTTTCTCGTTGGAAGCTGGCCGATTTATATGTTGCTAACTAAGACTATAGTTGGGAGGGATGGTTTAAATCACGTAGGTTCGATAAAAACCGCTAAAAGAAAGATATATCATATTTCGATAGCTGTCTTAGGTTTTGTTGGCGTCGCTGTCGGCGCCTATGCTGTCGTCCGTTCGGTAATTATGCTTTCAGAGGCATTTGGTGTCCCCGAGTTTTTCATCAGTTTCTTTTTAATGAGTATTGGGACATCTCTCCCTGAACTAGTGGTTGGCTTGGCTGCACTTCGTAAAAAACAATACGAGATTGCGTTAGGAGACATGATCGGTAGTTGCATTGTTGATGCGAGCTTCTCCATCGGAATCGGTCTAGTTTTATTTCCCCAAGCAGTTTCTGGTGAGCTCGCCAGCCCGGTCATCCTCTACACATTATTTACCTCTTTGGTAGTCATTTCTATTTTGGTAGCCAGAGAAAGAGTAGATAAAAAGGCAGGAATCATTTTCATTGTGCTTTACTTATTTTCTTACATATTTTTGATTTAATAAGCTTACACTTTAAAGGATTTGAAATTTAAATCAACTTATATTAAAATTTTTATTGCTGTGTTAAGATTGTAAAAAGGTTGAATGATTAAAAGTTAATTTTTTGAAAAGCTGGTCTGAAGGTATTGGAACATTCTTTACTTGTGGGGATGTAGCTCAGTCTGGAGGAGCGCCTGCTTTGCACGCAGGAGGTCACCGGTTCAAATCCGGTCATCTCCACCAAATTTTATAAATATAGAGATATTAAAATATTTAAAGCAATTTTTAAAGTTATAGATGTAGAGCAAGGATTTAGCATTACTTATAGATACCACTCTAAGGGAGCCTTATATAAGAAGAGGAATTTTAAATAAGTAGTTTAAATAAAAAGATATTAGAATTTATAGTTATTATTTAATAAAATTATCATTTGGGGACATAGCTCAGTTGGTTAGAGTGCCTGGATCACAACCAGGAGGTCTACGGTTCAAATCCGTATGTCCCCACCATTTTTAATATTGAAATATACCAAGCTAATAATTGTTCTTAAATCATCTTAACATTAATTTCAATATTTAGTACTGCTTGATTTAAAATTTTAATATACTTGAAACCTTCTTAAGCATAATCTAAAATGCTACTTACATTTTAAATTTCAATTGGTTAAAATATTTAAGGGTTTTCAAAATTAAAAAGTGGGGGTGTAGCTCAGCGGAAGAGCGCCTGGATCGCACCCAGGAGGTCATGGGTTCAAATCCCATCATCTCCACCAAGTTCAAAATTTCATACTATTAGTAAGAAGGGGAGGAAGAAAATGAGAAATTATACAAAAACATTCATGTTAATGGCTACCTTGACCACTCTTTTCGTACTCATAGGTAATTATTTTGGGGGAAGATCAGGTGCCATAATGGCTCTCATATTTGCTGCAATTATGAATTTGGGAGCATATTTCTTCTCAGATAAAATCGTGTTAGCAATGTACAAGGCTAAAATACTTACAAGGGAGCAAGCTCCACAACTTTATCAAATGGTGGATAAATTAAGAAGAAACGCAGGTCTTCCAATGCCAAAGATAGCTGTTATTCCAACAAGGGTTCCTAATGCATTTGCAACGGGTAGAAACCCACAAAATGCAGTAGTGGCTGTTACACAGGGAATTACTGAAATTTTAAAAAGGGATGAGCTAGAGGGAGTTATCGGGCATGAACTCGGTCATGTGAGAAACAGGGACATCTTGACAATGACGATAGCAGCAACAATGGCTGGTGCTATAAGTATGATCAGTAGAATAGGTGCATACGGTGGTTTTAGTAGTAGAGATGAGGAGGGAGGCTATTCAAGAGGCAATATTCTATTAGCCTTAGTAGGTCCTTTAGCAGCTATGTTAATCCAGATGGCGATATCAAGAGCAAGAGAGTATGAAGCAGACAAAGCAGGGGCACAGATTTCAGGAAAACCTGAAGCTTTAGCATCAGCTTTAGGAAAATTATCAGAGTTTGCCAAGAGGATGCCACTTAGGGTAAATCCATCAACTGCACACCTTTTCATAGTGAACCCGTTAAGGGGTGGTGGTTTAATGACACTGTTTTCAACGCACCCACCAGTTAAGGAAAGGATGAAAAGACTAATTGATATAGCAAGACAGATAGGAAAAATTCAGTAGTATTTCTGATTTTAAGATAAGTTTTTAAATCTATCTTTATCATTATTATTTTTATTATTAATTATAACTAATTATCTTTAAATTAATTAAACCATTTTAATATGTGAGGAAGTAATTATGGACTATGGTGAGATTATAAGAAGAGCTTGGGATATTACAAAAAAGTATAAATATTTATGGATTTTTGGATTTATCCTTGCTTTCTTTGGAGGTAGAGGTAGTGGAGGTGGAGGAATCGAATATACTTTCAGTGGAGAAGATTTACAAAAAGCCCCACTAATAGTGCAAAAATTCTTATTTGGACTTCAGAGTATTTTAAAAAATAATATATATTTAATAATTTTAGGTGTGATGTTTTTAATAATTTTTGCTTTAGCAGGACTTGTTCTTTCCATAATTGCTAAAGGTGGATTAATAGGATGTGTAAGGGATGTAGAATCAAATGAAAAAAGTAGTTTAATAGATGGTTTTAAAATAGGTGCCCATTATTTTTGGAGAATGTTAGGAAAAAATTTATTAATTTTTTTAATGGTATCTATTGTTATCTTATTCTTTATACTTCTCTTTATGATTCCATTTTTTACATTATCTTCTTCATCAAATTACAGGTTTTTATGGTTTACAATTCCACTCTTTATTATTTTTATTATATTTATGATACCAATTGGAGTTTTTATTACTATCTTAAATGATTACTCATCAAGATTCATGGTTATAAAAAATAATGGAATTATCAGGTCGATTAAGAATGCATTAAGATTAATTTTTAGTAATTTCAAACATACTATAGTAATAGCCCTTATACTATTAGGAATAGGTATATTAATTGGTATAATTTTATTCATTATATTTTTAATTATTGGTGGTCCAGTTGCTTTATTAGGTTTTTCCTTATATAGAGCTGGTGCTATACCTCCCTTAGTAATTCTTGCTGTAATAGCTGTACTTTTTCTAATAGTCTTATCTGTCATTATAAATGGAATTAGGATGACCTTTGCATCATCTGTTTGGACACTGACCTTTTTAAAATTAATAGAAGATTTACAGGAAAAACCTGTTCTTTAAAAAATATGTACTTATATTTTTATTTTTAATTAATTTTTAAGGACTAGATTGTGCAAAATTTTTAATATTATTTTTTAAGATGAAAAGGAGGTGATTTTAATAAATATTTTATCTAAGCTCAATCTAGTAAAAAAATTTCGAATTTTTAATATTTTTAAAATTTATAGGGAAGGAATCACATGGAAAGAGTATGGCATAAATTCTATCAAGAGGGAGTTCCACCCGCTATTGATTATCCAGATATAACAATACCAAAATTTTTAGAGAATACAGTTAAAAAATATCCTGATAATATAGCTTTAACATTCTTTGGAAAGAAGTTAGATTATAGAAAATTCTATGAAAGTGTTAATAGATTTGCTACTGCATTATCTGATTTAGGAATAAAAAAAGGAGATAAATTTTCTATATTACTACCTAATTGCCCACAATTTGTGATTGCCTATTTTGCAGCCAATAAAATTGGAGCAATCAACGTAAATACAAACCCCTTATATGTAGAGAGAGAGCTTATATATCAACTGAACGATTCAGGTAGTGAAACTATTTTATGTCTTGACCTTCTCTACCCAAGGGTTAAGAAAGTAAAAGAAAAAACAAATCTTAAAACCATAATAGTCACACCGATAAAAGATTATTTACCGTTTCCTCTAAATTTGTTATATCCAATTAAGCAGAAAAGAGAAGGTCATGTAGTTAAAATTGATAAAGAACCAGGAGTTTATTTATTTAAGGATTTGCTAAATAAGTATCCCCCATCACCACCAGAAGTTGAAACAAGTCCAGAAGAAATAGCATTATTACAATATACCGGTGGAACAACAGGAATATCAAAGGGGTGTATACTTACTCATAAAAATTTAATAGCTAATACACTACAATGTGAATCATGGTTCGTTGAGGCAATCGAAGGAAAAGAAACCTGTCTATGTGCATTACCATTTTTTCATGTTTTTGGTATGACAGTAGCTATGCTTTATTCAGTACGAGATGGATATAATATGATTTTAATGCCAAAGTTTGAAGTAGAGTCAGCACTTAAATTGATAAAAAAACACAAACCTACAATATTTCCTGGTGTTCCCGCGATGTATGCAGCCATAAATTACCATCCAGACGTTGAAAAATATGATCTTTCTTCCATTAAATATTGCATAAGTGGTGCAGCCCCATTACCTGTTGAGATTTGTAAAAAGTTTGAAGAACTAACTGGAGCAAAATTAGTTGAGGGATATGGGCTAACCGAGACATCACCTGTTACTCATTGTAATCCATTTGTAGGATTAAGAAAAATTGGTAGCATTGGTGTCCCATTTCCAGACACAGACGCAAAAATAATGGATATAGAAACTGGTGAAAATGAAATGCTATTAGGTGAATCTGGTGAGTTAGCTATTTTTGGACCCCAGGTTATGAAAGGGTATTGGAATAAGCCTGAAGAAACTAAAAATGTTTTAAGAGAGGGATGGTGTTATACAGGAGATATTGCAAAGATTGATGATGATGGCTTTTTCTATATTGTAGATAGAAAAAAAGATATGATTATATCAGGGGGTTTCAATATCTATCCAAGAGAAGTAGAAGAAGTTTTATATGAACACCCAAAAGTAAGAGAAGCTGCTGTAATTGGCGTTCCAGATACAAAATATGGTGAATCAGTTAAAGCATTTATTTCTGTCAAAGAGGGTGAAGAATTAACAGAGGAGGAGATTATTCAATTTTGTAAGGAAAATTTGGCTAAGTATAAAATTCCAAAATCTGTTGAATTTAGAGATGAAATGCCAAAATCACTTGTGGGTAAAGTTCTAAGAAGAGTTCTGGTTGAAGAGGAATTGAAGAAGATAGATAAATAATTGATAAATATTTATGAAGAACCACTTCCTATATAAATTATAATAACTGTTCCTGGGGGAGCACCTGTTCCACCCTGAGGATCTTGATTTAAGACGAGATTTTTAGTAGTTTGACTTGATAAAACCCACTGTTCTTCTATTTCAAATCCAGATTCCTTAAGAGCTGATCTTGCGACTTCAAAATTCTCTCTTATAACTTTAGGTATTGGTATCATCTCATTCCCAGAACTTAATGTTAATGTAACAAGACTGTTTTTAAAAACCTTTACACCTGTTGCTGGTTCCTGGGATATAACAGTTCCTATCTTAACTGATTCAAATTTTTGATAAATTCTTGAAACAGATAATTGCTTATTTTCCAATATATCCCTGGCAGTTTCATAATCCATTCCTATAACATTAGGAACTTCCATTTTTTCAACACCTAAGCTTACAATTACATATATAGGTGTATTAAAGGGAACAATCTCTCCCGATTCTGGTCTCTGAGTTATTATTTTGTTTTTAGCCACCTCATCACTATATTTTTCGTCAATGATTCCAAATTTCAAATTTTCCTCTTTAAGTATTTTTTCGGTTTCTTCCAACTTTAATCCTACAATATCTGGGACTTCAGTAACTTTAGGACCTAAACTTATTACTAAATAGACAGTTTCATCCTCCTCAATTTTTGCCCCACCTTCAGGTTCCTGACTTATCACAGCATCTTTTTCAAAAGTATCATTATGGATTTGTTTGGAAATGACCATTCTCAGACCTATTTTTTCTAACTGCTCTTTTGCTTTTGAAAGTTCTGTATTTTCAAGATTGGGAACAACAAGAACTTTGGGTGTGGGTGTTTTAAATGTTATAAATAATTGATAAAAAATAATAGAAAAGATTGTGATGAAAAATAAAACAATTAAAAAATATATAACTCTGGTACCTTTAATATTTTTAATAGTTTGCAAACCCTTTGAGAAAAATGTCTTAGTCTCAGGAATTATTTTGGTTTTTATGGTTTTAGGTAATTCCTCAACAGGTAGACCCCTTTTACATCTTATTAAATCCTCTTTCAACTTAGCTACAGAACTATATCTATCTTCAGGATCTTTTGATAAACACCTCATCACCACAGTTTCTAAATTTTTAGATAGATTCTTCACTATATTTGAAATGGGGATGGGTTTTTCTCTAATATGTCTTAGAGCGACACTTAAACTGTCATCTCCCCTGAAAGGAGGATCACCAGTGAGCATTTCATATATAACAACACCAAAAGAATATATATCAGATGACTTTTCTACCCTTAACCCCTTTGCCTGTTCAGGGGAAATATATTGAGCTGTTCCAAGTATTGACCCAGTCTGAGTGAGACTAGGAGCACTATCTTTAACTATACCAAAATCAGTAATTTTTATATCGTTTTCTTTAGTAATTAAGATGTTTGAAGGCTTTATGTCTCTATGAATTATTCCGTGCTTATGAATTGCTTCTAAGGCATCACAAATTTTTATTGATATATCTATAACTTCGTTTGTTGGGAGCATACCCCTTTTATTGATTATCTGGCTCAGGTTTTCTCCAGAAAGATACTCCATCACCATATAGTAAATCTCCTTCTCTTTCCCCCAATCATATACAGTGGCAATATATGGATGTGATAAGGTAGCCATTGATTTTGCTTCACGTTTAAATCGCTCCACAAAATTTTGATCGGAAGCAAGCTGAGGATACATAATTTTTAAAGCAACATTTCGGGAAAGCTTCATGTCATTGGCGAGGTAGATATTTGCCATTCCACCCGAATCTATCTTTTTAATAATTTTGTATCTATTTGCAAAAACTTTATCTTCAAACATTTCAAAAAAGAGTTAATAAATTAGCATGAAGTTAACAAAAGATTTTGAATATCTTTTATCTATTTGTAAAA
Source organism: Actinomycetes bacterium (assembly GCA_023129485.1). Classification (GTDB taxonomy): domain Bacteria; phylum Actinomycetota; class Humimicrobiia; order JAHJRV01; family JAHJRV01; genus JAHJRV01. Next base: position 16,516 of record JAGMBY010000046.1, read on the forward strand.
TTACTATTTCAAACTTTTTCAATTCATTTAAAATAATAGACATAAATAATTATAAAATCAATTTTTACAGATGATAAATATTTTTATAGAAAATAATGTATTTTAAAGCAGCAAGTATTTTAGGAAAATAAAAGATGTTATAATTATTTTTAAATGGGCGGGTGGTGGAATTGGTAGACACGCTAGGTTCAGGGTCTAGTGCTTTTATTAGCATGTGGGTTCAAATCCCACCTCGCCCACCAGATTCATAAAATAATATAAAAAGAAAAAAACTTATTAATGAAGGATAATAATTAAATTCATTGAAAAAAATATATAGGAATTTGAATAAGTACCTACCAATAAAATACAAATAGGAACATACAAAATTTGTAATCTAATAAAATATTAAAATTAAGAATTAGAAAATAGCAAAATGGCAAGAAGGGTTAGAAGAAAATCATCAATTCTAAATATTGTAATAGTAGTTGCACTAGTAGTACTTTTATCAATATATCTTATAGGATCATTTGATAATATTAAGAAATTATTTGGTAAAAGAGAGTCCCCTATTGAAACCTACATTAAAAATGCCTCAGAATTGGTTAACCAATCTAACGATATTTCAAAAGAATTTATGAAGACTCGGGAAGAGATCCAGTCTTTAGATAGAGTTGATATGATAAATAAATTAAAAAAGTATGCTGATAATAGTAGAGAATTAGCTAACAATTGTCCAGAACTGAAGGTTCCAGAAGAGATGAATAGGGTACATGGAATCTTACAGTTCGTATTTGATATGAGAGCTGATGCATTACATGACTACAAACCAGCATTACTTAATGCCTTGGAAGATTTTGATGTTGAAATTGCATGCATACAATTACAAAAGGTACTGGAAGACTTACATTTAAGTGATAGAGCCTATGAATATTTTAAGAAATTATCAGAACTTGTTTTAAAAGAGAAGAAACTTGATTATGTGAAGATACCAGAATCTTATTTTCTGCAAAAAAAGGAAATTTATACGTCAGATAAGGTTTTAGAATATATATATTCTGCGAAAGGCACACCTGAACTTCAACTCATTCATGGATTAGCAGTTCTACCAGACACAGTTGAATTTAGTCCCCAAAAGAAAGGGCAGGAGGGGGAATACATTATTTTATTATATAGTGAAGAAATATCGGTTACTATATACATTGAAAATCAAGGAAATCAGACAGAAAAGGAAGTTCCAGTTAAAGCAATATTAAAATCTGAAATAGAGCCTGAACCAGTTGAAGTTGAAACAACCTTACCTGAAATAGAACCTGAGGAGAAATTACCTGTTACATTAGAAGGTATTAAATCATATCCAGGGAGTAAATGCTTATTAAAAATTATAGTTGGTCCGGTACCATTCGAGAAATTCCTTGGCAACAACGAAGTTGAATTTAAGATTATTGTCGAAAGATAGGGGTCTATAATTAAAAAATGAGATATATTAGTTGCCTTTTTTATGATATTAAAAAAGTAGGAATATGGCAATGGTCAGGTCTTGCAATATAACATTTTTTAAAATCCAAAACACTTACTAATTACTAAAATTTATATTTTATATAATTTATAAATGAAAAAAATCTATTCTGACATAATGCAGGTAAAGAAATTAAATATTGCAAAGAATTTAACAAATATTAGTATTAAATAATGGCTTATTTTTATTTGAGGATATATGGAAATATTAAAACATGCTTAAAAAAGACTATTAACAACTTTAGGAGAAAGATATGAGGAATTTAGTTACATTTATGTATATAGTTATCATCACAACTTCTTTATTAGTAATGTGGGTAATAATTACTGAGATTAGACTATATAAGTTAAGAAATAAATTAAAACTCTTTATTCCTCAGGGGTCTAATAAAAGTTTTACTGATATTCTTTGGGAATATGTTAAAAAAGCTAAAAAGATGGGAAAGAAAATAGAATTTCTTGAAAAAAATCAATTAGATATTAAAAGGAAAACATTAGAAGCACTTAGACATGTGGGAATTGTTCGTTACAATGCCTTTTCAGATATGGGTGGAGAAACAAGTTTTAGTTTAGGATTGCTTAATGCAGGGGGGGATGGTGTTGTTATAAGTTCACTTCAAAGCAGAACAGATGTTAGAGTTTATGTTAAGCCAGTTGTTAATGGAGAATCACCAAGAAAACTTTCAGAAGAAGAAAAGATGGTAATAAAAAAAGCACTTCAAAAATCTAAATAAGTGGTAAATCTTTAAAATTAGACATATCAGCTTTGGATATGAAGAGATCCTGGTTGTCATTGCGAGGGACAGAGTCCCGAAGCAATCTCATCAGGACAAGTTTTTCAACTGAAAATGTCTTCGAAAGTATACCACAAAGCTATAAATAGAGTTAGAACAAAATAGAAATTATATATTAGAAAGTTATAAAAATATGTTAGATATTAAATTAATCAGGCAAGATCCAGATAGGGTTAAACAAGAATTAAAAAATAGAAATATCGATGTTGATATTGATGAATTACTTAATTTAGATAAAAGAAGAAGAGAACTTCTTGTAGAGATAGAGGAATTGAGAGCAGAAAAGAACGAGGCTTCAAAGTTAATACCAGCATTAAAGGGTGACGAAAGAGAAGAATTAATAAAGGAGATGTGTGAGGTTTCAAAAACTTTAGATAATCTTGAACCCCGACTTAAAGATGTAGAAAAAGAGTTCAACAATTTAATGATTAAATTACCAAATTTATCGCATGAGAGTGTTCCTATAGGAAAGGATGAAACAGGAAATGTTGTAGAAAAAAAATGGGGCAGCAAACCAGATTTTCAATTTAAAGTTAAAGACCATGAGGAACTTGGATTAACTCTTGATATTATTGATAAGGAAAGAGGTGCAAAAGTATCTGGGTCACGTTTTTTCTTTTTAAAAAATGAGGGAGTAATTCTTGAATTTGCTTTAATTAATTATGTAAATGAAAAACTCTTAAAAGAAGATTTTACTCCAATCGTTCCTCCTGTTTTAGTGAAACAGGAAGCTATGTTTGGAACTGGATTTTTTCCAGCAGAAGAGTGGGAATATTATGAAACAAAAACAGACAATCTTTATTTAATTGGAACCTCAGAAGTTCCAATGTGTGCATATCACGCCCATGAAATTTTAGAAAAAGACAAACTTCCTTTAAAATATAGTGCCTTTTCAACCTGTTTTAGAAGAGAATCAGGAACATATGGAAAAGATACCAGAGGAATGTTTAGAGTTCATCAATTTGATAAGGTAGAGATGTTTATATTTTCTGACCAGGAGAACTCGTGGAATCACTATTATTATCTTCTATCCATTGCTGAGAAAATATTACAGGAATTGGGATTGCATTATAAGGTAGTAAATATGTGTACTGGAGATATTGGTGCACCAAATGCCAAGAAAGATGATATTGAGGTATGGTTTCCATGGGAAAAAAGATATAGAGAGCTTGTATCATGCAGTCATGATACAGACTTTCAAGCAAGAAGACTAAAAATTAAATATAGGGACAAAGAGGGAAAACTAAAATTAGTTCATACTATGAACTCAACAGCATGTGCAATAGGAAGAACAATTACCGCAATATTAGAAAACTATCAACAAAAAGATGGATCTGTATTAATCCCCAATATACTCAAACCTTACATGAAGGGAATTGAAAAAATCTCCCCAAAAAAGTAAGAAGTGATTAAAAATCCAACTTAAAAATAAAAGAATCTCTTCCATTTAATAATATATTTATATTGTATATATTTACTTTATGATCTATATTAAAAAATTAATTCCTTTTAGGTATAATATTTATGGAACTCAAAAATATAAAATATTGTGTATTTGTTCAAAGGTATATTTGCTGGAGGGGTGTCTGAGTGGCTGAAAGAGATGGTCTTGAAAACCATTAAGGACCTAACGGTCCTTCGTGGGTTCGAATCCCACCCCCTCCGCCACTTTTATTTAGACCCCAATAAAGTATTAAAACTATTTGTCCAAATTTAATCATAAATAATAAAATATTGAAGTGTAAAAACAGTAACAGCTTATTTTATTAATTTTTTAGACTAAGATAATTTTAATTTTTTAATTATAAATTTTTTAGTTATAATATTAATAAAATATTAAAATTATTTAAGGCTTATTTAATAAGTTAACAATAATTTTATACTTTTATGCAAATACATATTTTTGGAGGAGTGCTTGAGTGGACGAAAAGGATGGTTTGCTAAACCATTAAGGGGTTAATATCTCCTTCGTGGGTTCGAATCCCACCTCCTCCGCCATTTTTTAACCATTCTTATCAGGAATGGTTTTTTATTTAGGTATAAAAAAATAATTAATAACAAAAATACAAGACACTAATTGATTTTAAATAATGAATGAAATAATATTTTATAAATAGGAAATATTTTGATATAAGTGATCTTAAAATATTTTCTATACCTTAACTAATATGAAATAATATTTAAAAAAGAAAGTTTTAGTGTGCGCCTGTAGCTCAATTGGATAGAGCAGCGGACTACGAATCCGGAGGTTGGGGGTTCGAATCCTCTCAGGCGCGCCATTTTTTATAAAATTATTAATAATATAAATATCTTAACCATAAAAAATAAATTTTATTTTTTTAACTCATTTGATATTATTATTTTGGAGAGATGGCTGAGTGGTAAAGCGGCGGTCTCGAAAACCGTTGAGGGTTAATAACCCTTCGTGGGTTCGAATCCCACTCTCTCCGCCAATCAAAAAAAAGCAGCACCCTTAACTAATATCAGATATAAGAATTGTGTTAGAATTTATGCAAATTTATTGTGTTTTTATATTTTTAAATATTAATTATTTATATGAAAATTAGCAATCAATTTGTAATTTTAAAGATTTAAAATCTTAAATAAAATAAATTGAAATAAATGAATTGGTTATGAAGGAGAAATATAAGGGGATATGTTAATTATTTTAAAATTTAACACTGGAGAAAAATTATGGATAAAAAGAAGAAGGGATCAGAAATGTTAATTCCGACAATAATAATGGGAGTTCTTGCATTTATTCTCCTTCTCATAGCTTACTTTAGAGGACAGGGGCAACACATCACTGGTATTAGGGGTGCTCTGAACATGATGGTTGAAATCATACCTCTATTAATTTTGTCTTTTATTGTTGCTGGCATGGTTCAGGTTCTTATCCCAAAAGAAATAATATCAAAGTGGGTAGGTGAAGAATCTGGTATAAGAGGTATATTAATTGGTACAATAGTTGGTAGTTTAACTCCTGGAGGTCCTTATGTCAGTTTACCGGTTGCTACTGGACTTCTGCGTTCTGGTGCTAGTGTAGGCACAATAGTTGCATTTTTAACGGGATGGTCATTATGGGCAGTCAGTAGATTACCGATGGAAGTTGGAATATTGGGCTGGAGATTTACACTCATTCGCATTGCAAGCACATTCTTCTTTCCGCCCATTGCAGGATTTATAGCTCAAATGTTCTCTGCAGGTCTTAAATAGATACGAGCAAAAATTGGTTATGGAAGAAGGATATTGAAAAATTCATTATCCCTACATATTTTATATAATGTCCTAATAAATTATATTTTTTAACATTATAAGAGGAGGGGCTATGCTAACGCGAAAGAAACACTATATATCTACTGATGATTTATATAGGTTTGAATTAATAACTAACTGCAAAATCTCTCCAAATGGTAAACATGTAGTTTTTTGTGTCCAGAGAGTAGATAGAAAGAGTGAAAAGAAATATTCAAATCTATGGGTTGTTCCTACTGAAAGAGGGAGAGCATGGCAATTTACATATGGAAATCAAGTAGATAGTCAACCAAAATGGTCACCAGATGGAAAATATATTGCTTTCATTTCAAACAGAGATGATGAAAAACAATCACAGATTTACATAATACCTTTTCATGGTGGAGAAGCAAGAAAGCTAACAAACCTAAAAGGCACTATAAGTATATTTGAATGGTCACCTGATGGTAAAAGGCTTGTTTGCCAGTTTCGTAAAAAGGATAAGGATGAAATAGAGATGGAAAAGGATGAGCAGAAGAAAAAACTTGGTATTGTATCCCGTCACATTAAGCGTATTTTCTATAAATTAGATGCTACAGGACCTTTACCCAGAGAAAGATGGCATATATGGACAATAGATATTCGTACTGGCAAAGCTAAACAATTGACTGAAAGTGATATCTATGATGAGTTAGAGCCACACTGGTCTCCTGATGGTAAGGAAATAGTCCTCTGTTCCAATCGCAGTAAAGATCCTGACCTTGATCCAGATGCTATAGATTTATTCATAATTCCAGCAGATGGAGGAGAACTTCATAAAATAGAAACACCTATAGGACCAAAAGCTAAACCAACTTTTTCTCCAGATGGAAAATTGATTGCTTACTTTGGCCAAGAAGGTAAAGGGAAGTGGTGGAAAAACACTTGCTTATGGGTTGTACCAGTGGATAATAGTAAGAAAGCAAAGAACCTAACAGAGAAGTTTGATTTTGATGTATCAAGCACTACTATAAATGACATACCTGGGCTTCTTCCTTTACTGCCACCAATATGGTCTAATAATGGAAATAAAATATATTTTCAAGTTTCACAACATGGGAACACTATTCTCAAATCAATTGAATTAAGTGGAAAAAAGCAAAGCTTACAAACAGTAATTGAAGGTAACGGAGTTGTTGGTTTTTATAGTTTTGATAAAGAAGAGTTGAAACTGGCTTATTTTAATGCAAATATGACCAACATAGGACAGATTTGGATTAAAGATTTAAATACTAAACATTCCAAAAAATTAACACATATTAATAAAAATTTATTGCGATATCGAGACCTTGGTGAGATAGAGGAAGTCTGGTTTAAAGGTGCTGCAAATAATGATCTACAAGGTTGGATTCTCAAACCACCGAATTTTGATGAATTAAAAAAATACCCTTCAATTTTAGAAATTCATGGGGGACCCAGAGTCCAATATGGTAACTTCTTTATGCATGAGTTCTACTTTTTAGCTGCGCAAGGATATGTTGTTTATTTTTGCAACCCCAGAGGAAGCCAAGGATATGGTGAAGAACATTCGAAAGCAATCTGGAATAACTGGGGAACAGCAGATTATGATGATTTAATAAAATGGGTTGATTTTATTGAAAAGAAACCATACATAGATGCCAAAAGAATGGGTGTGACAGGTGGAAGTTACGGTGGATACATGACTAACTGGATTATTGGACATACAGATCGCTTTAAAGCTGCTGTTACACAAAGAAGTGTAAGCAATCTTATAAGTATGTATGGTTCTAGTGACTATAATTGGGCATTTCAATACGAGCTTGGTAATGAACCACCTTGGGAGAATATTGAAAATTATTGGCGTCAATCACCTATGAAATACATAGGTAATGTTAAAACACCTACATTAATAATACATAGCGAACAGGATCTGCGTTGTGCAATTGAGCAAGGTGAACAAATATTTGTTGCCTTAAAAAAATTAGGTGTAGACACTGAAATGGTAAGTTTTCCTGAAGAACCTCATGGGCTTTCACGTAGCGGTAGAACCGACAAGCGTATCGAAAGATTAAAACATATTGTAGGTTGGTTTAATAGATATTTAAAAGAGAATAATAAATAAAAACTTGGGTTGCTAAATAAACTATCATTTATTTGGACAAATTTTAATGAATTTAGCAACCCATTTTTTATATAAAAAACTTAAAATTTTTATATAAAATATATATTTAAAAAATAAAGTTATGTGAATTTGGATTTTGGAACACTAAGGAGGCAATTTGAAAAAACTAATTGTCAACTTTTTGTTGTTCCACCAAACATTAAAAACCCAGCAGCAATTAGAGTTTATGAGAAAGCGGGATTTGTTCACTATACTGGTATGAAATCATATAGAAACCACAAAATAATGGAAATAACTAAAGAAAGATTTAAGGAAATCTATGAAAATTAAAATAGATTAAATAAGAAAGCAATCAAATGAGAAATTATGATTATAAAAAATTCTATAGGAATGTACCACCTGACCAGGTTGAAAAATTGAGAATATTTCGTTCTACACATCAGTACAAACATATTACAGTAGATGGTATCACTTGCAAGTACATATCTTGTGGGCAAGGTAATGAAAACCTGCTATTACTTACAGGTGGTACGGGATTTAGTGAAGATTTTTTCATGCATATCATGGTGTTAGAGAATGAATATCAGATTATTTGTCCATCATATCAACCAGTAGCAACAATGCAACAGTTAGCAGATGGAATTATGAAAATTCTTGAAGCAAAAAATATTCATAAGGTCAATGTTCTTGGAGTGTCATTTGGTGGAATCTTAGCTCAGGTAATAGTTCATAAGTATCCAGGGAAAGTAAATAAAATGATTCTATCTCACACCACAACAACATCTCCTCCTGTAGATAGAGCCATTATGCTCGAAAGAGGAAAAAGGGTTGAAAAGTTTCTAAAGATATTCCCCTTTTTACCAATTTGGCTGTTTCGTTTTATGTATAAAAGGCAAATTACAAAACTGGCAGATACTATAGAATTTGAAGAAAAAGAATTCTGGAAGGCATATTTGAACGAGATGATTTTTTACATAACAAAGGAAAAACAGGTTTCACTCTACAAGTGCATGGTTGACTTTGGACAGAACTATACCTTCTCAAGAGATGATTTGGTAAATTGGTCTGGAAAAATACTTATTCTTGAATCTGATAATGATCCAACATTTAATCCATTTGAACAAGACGCAGTAAAGGAACTATATCCACAAGCACATGTGCATACATTCAAAAGTAGTGGTCATTTAACAATGATTGTCAAAAGAGAAGAATTCATTTCTGTGGTTAGAAGCTTTCTAAAAGAAAAATGAGTTTTTACTGTTATTACATATCTATTGTTCCTATACATGAGAAATTTAAGGTTATAGAGAAAGGAAGTGAATTATGGGTGATAAATCTAAATCAAGGAAAACCTGGAGAGAAAAATTAGAAGGATTTTGAGAAATACTTAGTAAGGTTATAATATTAAGGTTCATGATTAAAATGAAAACAGCAGTCATTTACAAAAGCTTTTTAGGCTCAACAGGAAAATATGCCGAATGGTTAAGTGAAGAAATCAATGCAGATGTATTTAGATTTGGTCAAATAAAAAAAGATCAATTTGATAATTATGATATCGTAATTATTTCTTCAGGAACTTATATTGGTTGGATGCCCTTAAAAGGATATTTAAAAAAAGTTTGGCAATATATAAAAGATAAGAATGTAGTTGTTGTAGCTGTTGGAGCAGCATCAGAGGATGATGAATGGAGCATAAAATCATATGAAAGAATACCAATTGATATAAGATCTAAAATTAAATATTTTAAAATTCCAGGAAAACTTGGCAAACAAACCGCTAAAGATATTAAAAAAGAAAATTTAGAGCCAATCTTTAAATATGTTAGAAGTCTATAAAATGAATAAATGGCTGAGTAATCTAAAATTTAATCCTGCTCCAACTCTGATTTCATCAAACAATGAAGCAATTGTATTTTTACGACTCTATTAATTTGATAGATTTAGAATCTATATTCCTGTTATATTATAATAATTTCTATAAAATTTGAGATGTGTAGAAAATTTGAGGGTAAGAAAAATAAATTCAATATTTTAATAAACAAAAGGAGTTCAAAATGCAGTTAAAAACTGTTAGAAAATTGAGTGAGTCGATCTTTATTATTGAATCTATTAAATATATTTTTATTGTTTTCTCAATAGTTTTACTACTTTTTATAAGTTCTGGATGCAAACCTAAAGTTGAGGAGGGAGATATTTATACTATTAAAAAGGGTGACATGGAAGTGAAAATCTCTACTGATGGAAAAGTTGTACCAAGAGAATATCTAAGGATTTCCTTTAAAAATGTAGGTAAGATTTCATTTATAGCAGAGGAAGGTGAGGTATTTAAGAAGGATGAAGTAATAGCAAAACTTGATGAGGAGGATTTTAAAAATCAGTTGGAACTTGCAAAAACATCATTGGTATTGGCGGAGAAAGAGCTTGAGATGGCAAAGTTGAACTTAAAATCAGCAGAAGATGCTTATAAAAATACTGTTGAAATTGCAAATGCTAACAACTTACAAGCTCAAAAAGCAGTGGAACAGGCAGAAGTTGCATTGAGGGACGCTCATGTCTACTATGATAAACTGAAATATGAAGCAATGGTGACTGCATCTACAAAAAAACAGGCAAATATGGCAATTCATCAAGCTGAAGCAGGACTTGAGCAAGCAAAGGTCGCATTATCACAGACATACTGGAATAGTGAAAGTATGAAACAAGCCGCCAAATCTCAGATTGATTCAGCAGAAAAAGCAATAGAACTATCTGAGAAGAAAATAGACTCTGCCAATGCATCTCTCAATTTAGCCCAGGATGCTTACGAAAATGCAATGCTAAAAGCTCCTTTTAGTGGAGAGGTTATAGAAGTTTATCAAAAAGCAGGTGAAATGGCTTCTCCAGGGATGCCTGTTACCTATTTCGGAACATCAGACGATTTAAAGATAGTTGCAGATGTGGATGAAGAAAATATTTCAAAGATAAAAGAGGGTCAAGAAGTAGAAATAAGTTTTGATTCCTATCCCGGTGAAATAATAATGGGAAAGGTAGTGAAGATAGCATTGGGAGGAACTGAATTTCAGGGAGTTGTTACTTATGATGTAGATATAGATTTTGAAATCCCTAAAGGCATTGATGTATTACCAGCAATGACTTGTGAGATAGATATATTAGGACAAAAAATAAAAGACACAATGTCTATCCCCTCCGATTATATATTTGAGGAGGAAGAAAAATATTATGTAAATCTATTAACTGAAAATAATAAGAAAGTAAAGACCGAAATAACCATTGGTTATGAGGGTGAGGATTATACTCAAGTTCTATCAGGACTTAAAGAAGGGGATAAAATATCCAAAGAATAAAAATAAATTATATTTATTCAATGTTAATTTAATTATTAAATAAACCATTTTTGAAAATTATGAATATTGTTGAAGTTAAAAATTTAAGTAAAAAATATAATAGCAATTTGGCAGTTGATAACATAAGTTTTGATGTTAAAGAAGGAGAAATATTCGGACTTTTGGGACCTAATGGTGCAGGTAAATCAACAACAATATCAATGCTCGCCTGTCTTTTAGAACCAACATCTGGAGATGCTTTTATTGATGAAAAGAGTGTAAGAAAAGATCCCATGGGTGTAAAAAAGGTAATAGGTCTCATTCCACAGGATATAGCTTTATATCCAACCCTATCTGCAAAAGAGAATCTTCATTTCTGGGGGAAAATGTATGGACTTTCAGGAAGTGTAATAAAAAAGAGATCAAGGGAGATTCTTGAAATCGTGGGATTAAGTGAGAGAGCTAAAGATAGGATAGATACCTATTCGGGTGGAATGAAAAGGAGGATAAATATTGCAGCTGGTCTTATTCACAGACCAAAGTTAATAATGCTGGATGAGCCAACTGTGGGAATTGATCCTCAAACAAGAATCAATATATTGGAAACAGTTATCAATTTAAACAAGATGGGTATGACCATAATATATACAAGCCACTACATGGAAGAGGTTGAGATGCTGTGCAATAGAATAGCGATTATGAATGAGGGGAAAATAATTGCCATGGGAACTAAAGATGAATTAAGAATGCTAGTGGGTGGAAAGGACATAATAAGAATAGATGCCACAGATATTCATCCAAGAACCTCAGAAACATTAGACACGATAGATGATGTGGATAAAATTAAAATAATAAAAAATCAGATTGAAATATTAAGTGATTATGGCAGAAGAGTACTTTCTTCAGTAATTTCTAAACTAAATGAACTTGATGTCAAGATAGATTCAGTAAAAGTTCAGGAGCCCGATTTGGAATCCGTTTTTATTCATTTAACGGGTAAGAGCCTAAGGGAGTAAATAGGTATTAGGTCTTGAAATGTAGAAGAATATATCCGGGTGTCATTGCGAGCCAGGTCCCTCTCTTTCGCTCGGGATAAACTGTGCAATCTCATTTTGAGTAAGTTTAATAATATATCTTACTTGTATATTATTTGGGATTGCCACGTCGCTAACGCTCCTTGCAATGACAAGTGTATATAAAGGGGTTCAGGTTTTGCAATATAACAAATTAATTAAAATCATTTAAGAACCCTAAAAATTAAAATAATAATAATAATATAGTGAGTAAGATTTGAAGTTAATAAATATTGCCTTAAAAGATGTGAAAATTGTTTTTAGAGATAAGATGGCATTGCTTATTCTTTTAGCCATGCCCTTTATCCTAATGACGATAATGGGAATGGCATTGGGTGGATTATTTTCAAAAGGTCCAGAACTTTCAAAAATTGATGTTGCAGTTGTGAATTATGATGATGGTAAAGTATCTGAGGATTTCATTGAGGAGATATTAAAAGGAGATGAATTATCAAAACTTTTAAATGTTAAGGAAATGGATAAGAAAAGAGCAATGAATTTAGTAAGAATTGGAGATATCTCATCAGTAATCATAATTCCTTCTGATTTCACATCTCAGATAATGAAAAATAAATCAACTGAGATGAAGGTCTATGGGGATCCAGGTCAGGAAATAAGAGCTTCTATTGTAAGAAGTATTACGAATGCATATACAAATAAAGTTTCTTCGGTAATGGTCGGTGTTAGAACAGGATGGGAATCCTTAACTAAATTGGGCAAAAAGACAAATCTAACAGAAATTGCAAGGTATATACCTTTCATGATTAATGAAATGATTGAAAAAGATGTGGAGGATCTGGTAAAAATAGAAGAGGAAAATACCTCCCAGAAGGAAAGTCTAAGCTCAATGCAGTATTATGCTGCTGGTATGTCAACAATGTTTGTCCTTTTTTCTGCAATGTTTGGTGCAGACTCAATTCTTAAGGAGAGAGATGACAAGACACTTGCAAGGCTACTTTCCAGCCCAATGAAAAAACATTCAGTTTTGGGTGGAAAACTTCTTGGTATTTTTATAATAGGGATTTTGCAATTTACTGCTTATATAACTGCTACTAAATTGATTTTTAATGTAAATTGGGGTAGATCAATTATTGGATTGGTTCTGTTACCTATTTCTACAGTACTTGCAACAACCGGGATGACAATATTTTTTGCATCAATAGCAAAGACCAGGAATGCTGTTGGGGGTATAAGTCAGATATTTATTCAGAGCATGTCAGCTCTTGGTGGCTCTATGTTTCCAACAAGTTTACTACCACCTTGGTTAAGATTTTTTAGTAACTTCACAATAAATAAGTGGTCAATGGACGGATTCTTATCCCTCATGAGTGGTGCAGGAGTTATATCCATATCAAAATCCATTATAGTATTGTTAGCCATTGCCTTAGTCTTTTTTATCTTAGGGATTTGGAGATTTTCATATGAGTAAAATGAGAAAAGCATTTGAAATAGCTCTGTTAAACTTAAGACTTTTATTTAAAGATAATACATCTCTTATGATGATGATTGCAATCCCGTTATTTATGACAATGATTATGGGTCTTGTATGGGGAAGAATGGGTGAGGATAGACTAAAAGTAATAATTGTTGATGAGGATAAATCCAATTACTCCTCTATGTTTACAGATATATTGAAAGAAGATGAACTTTTAAGTGTTAGAAAAGATAATAGGAAAGATGCTATAGAAAAAGTAAGGGAGTCAAATGTTGAGTCAGCAATTATAATTCCAAAAGATTTTAGAGATAAAATAAAAAGAGGTGGTGGAGCTAAATTAAAAGTAGTAAAACTTGAGACATCTACAAGAGCGTTTGTTGTTTTAGAAGTTGTAAAGGGTGCTATTAATAGAATAGCTACCAATTATTACACTGCAAATATGTCTATTGATTATTTAAACAAGATTGGAACAACAACTGATAGCAAAGAGGAAAGCCTGTGGAAAAAAATTTTTACAGCTGCAGATGAAAATTGGAAACCAGAACCACCTGTTAGAGTCATTTTTGAAAATGTTGTTGCTTCAGAAGTAAGAGGTAAAAAAACTATTGCTGGTGGTCTTTCTCAAGGATCGTTGGGCTTTGCAGTTACATTTATAGGCTTTTCTTTAGTAGGTAATTCAGCAACAATAATGGAAGATAAAATTAAAAGAACTTTATTCAGGCTATTGAGTACGCCAACTCACAAAAGCTCATATATAATTGGAAAAATATTGGGCTCAATTTTTGTGGGTGTATTTCAGTGTACAATTTTAATATTAGTAGGTAGATATTTATTTGGTGTTAGATGGGGAAGGGATCCATTGGGATTAATTCTGTTAATGGGTTCTTATATAATATGCGGAACATCAATGGGTATAATGTTAGCTTCATTGGTAAAGACAATTGACCAAGCTCATACAATAACTCCAGTTATTATGATAAGCATGAGTATGTTGGGTGGATGTTTTTGGCCAATAGAGGTTGTTCCTCAATATATGCAAACAATTGCAAGGTTCACTCCAACAGGTTTAACAATGAAAGGACTAACTGACCTCATAGTCAGAGGATTAGGATTTCAAACTATTATTTTATCTAGTTTTATTCTACTTGGCATGTCATTAATATTCTTCACACTTGGCATCTACTTCCTTCGTCTCGAATAAGTGTCAGGTCTTGACATGGGACATATTAGAATTATTAAATAGAAATTTTTTTATTTCCTCAACCTCTTTTATTTGTGAACACCTTTTGTGGTAAATTGATATAATATTTTATAAATAGATTAAATTAGTGTGGAGGAGTGCAGGAGTGGACGATCTGGCGATACTGGAAATATCGTAGGCGGTTAAAAGCTGTCTCGTGGGTTCGAATCCCACCTCCTCCGCCAAAATAAATATGGCTTGCGATGAGCAAGCCACTTTTTATTGTTAATAAAACTTATTATGAATTTTTTAATGAATTACTTTTAAAATATCATTAGAAAATAAATTAATCTATTAGATGATTGATTAGGGAACATTTTCCAAACCCCTTTTGTCTAATTAAGATAAAACTGTTATAATCTTTTACTAAATTAACAAATAAAAGCACTTATGTTAAAGCAAAGGTATGAAATTTATTTATTAATTAATTGAATTAATTTTATAAAAATATATAAAATATTTAGTTAGTTTATTAATTAGATCATTAATGGATTATATTATGAATGAGAATAAATTACACCAAAAAAACTCACTAATAAAAATCTTATCATTACTTGGTATCTCTTTCATCTTAGGTTTAATATTTAATTATTTTTTCTATAGGAGCTTATTAGGTATTTCAGTTCTTTTATATATATGCTTTATATTAATTGGATTATTAATACTTTCTCTAATTTACAAAAAGAAATTAAATAAGTCCGTGATATTTATTACTGTCCCTTTATTATTTTTTTCTACAATGGTTCTTATAAGATCCAGCGCTATGCTTACCTTTTTAAATATCATAATGTCACTATATCTTTTATTGATGGTAGCAAATCTTGATATTGGTAAAAAAATCCAAAATTACTTGTTAATTGATTATTTGAAAATTTTTTTACTCCCAGTTAGATTTGTTGAAAATTTAATAAATTTTACTTCTGATATAAATGCATTATGGGGCAAAAATAAAAAGCAAAAATTTTTTCATAGCATAATCAGAGGTATATTAATAACTGCCCCAATATTAGTTATATTCCTCATACTCTTTTCATCAGCTGATCTTGTGTTTCGAAAATATCTCTTAAATTTAATTAATATAAATGCAGAGACAATTTATAGATCAATTATAGCGGTCATTATTACCCTGGTTTTTGTTGGTGCTTATTCCTATATTTTCAAAAGGTCAAAGAGTATATTTCAAACTATAAAAGTTATTAAAAAAACATTTAGTTTTGGAATTATTGAAGTATCTGTTGTTTTAGGATTAATTAATCTCTTATTTCTCATTTTTATATTGGTTCAAATGACATATCTTTTCGGGGGAGAAAAAAATATTATTGTTCATGGATTTACATATGCGCAATACGCAAGAGGAGGTTTCTTTGAACTCATAACAGTTGTGGTTATTTCATTCTTAATAATTTTTATAATGGAAAAATATGTATTTCGCAAAGATGAAAACCATACACTTCAATTCAAAACACTCAGTGGCGTGCTTATCATTCTGGTTATTTTAATAATGGTATCAGCTTTTAAAAGATTGCTGCTCTATGAAAATGCATATGGTTTTACAGTATTAAGACTTTACAGCCATATATTCATAATATGGTTAGCAGCAGTTTTCATTTTATTGCTCTATAAGATTTTTATTGATAGAAGAGAGAATATTTTTATCATTTATTTTCTTACTTCTGTAATTTTATTTTTAGTGTTTGTTAATTTACTCAATCCAGATGCATTCATAGCGAAACAAAATATCCAGCGTTATTACAGTACTGGTAAGTTGGATGTTTTTTATTTAACTCAATTATCTGATGATGCAATCCCCGAAACAATAAAAGTTCTTGATATACCAGATGAGGAATTGAGAGGACCTTTTGCAAATAGTATGTATGGGAATTGGCTATATGTATTAGAAAATAAAGATTATCATAATAAATGGCAATCATTTAATATCTCACGATCAAGAGCGATAATGATTTTAGAATCAAAGGCAAAATTATTAAAACAAGTAAAAGATTTATATATTGATTCATTAGATTAATATCCATTTTATAACAACCCTTATAACTAACATTTACTTTTGGGTTTATAATAAAAAATTTTTAAAAAATATTGACAATAGAGTTTTTTTTGTTTAAAATTTTTATCACAAATTTATAACAATTAAATAACTTGCTTAATTCAAAGGAAGTGGGGGAACCATTAGTTTGGGGTGAATCTTGCAAAGCAAGTAGGGTTAAAATCTTTCGACCCGAACCCGTCAGCTAACTCCGCAAGCATTGAAAGATTTGTTTTAAGGTCACTAATGGTTTCTCCAGTGGCCTATTTTTTATGTAAAAATTTATTAATTCTAAAAAAAATCTAAAAGAAAATTGAACACAGAAACATAGTTTCTAAGAATATCTATTAACAAAATATTCTAATTATATAGTTTGTATAACAATATTTTTTATAAAGACATAGTTTAAATTATTTGTATTAATAAAAGAGCTATTAAATGAAAAGAGAGTGATAAATATGAAGGTTATTAACAAGGAAGATATATTAGAGATTGCAAAAAATCACTGCTTTTTCAATGGGTTAAATGATAGTGGAGCTGAATTATGTAAAGCTAATAGTATTTATGGTATTGCTGGAATTCATTACGTACAAAATCTACTTGGTATGGAACCAAATGCTACTTTCATTTTCACACCAGATATGACTATTACCAGAAATGTTGGTCGCTGGAGAAGTGGATTTGGTTATGGAGGAAAAATAAGTTGGGGCGATGGAAATAATGATCTTATAATTCTTAACACAAAACCTAATGCATGCGGAATGATAATTGGTGGATTGGAGAAATTACCTGAAATTGAAGATTTAATAGAAGAATTATATGAGATGGAAAAAGATACAATAAAAATAGATGGTATTAAAATTAAGTGGGATTTTTATAAAAGCAACCACTTTATAGATTTATTTAGAGTGGAACCTGTTGAAAATCTTGATTTTTATCTATCTCCATATTTTTTTATCATACATGGTTCAGTTGGTGAATTAACTAAAGATAATAAAGCAGGATTTGGATTATATTTTGATAAAAGTAAGAAGCTGTATAAGATGGCAGAACACATTGGTACACCTTTTGGTAAATTTCATATTCTTACAGGCAATAATGCTAAAGAATATTTCGAGATGTATAAATATGCTGAAAATTTTTCAAAGAGGAAAAGGAAACTAGCTGCAGAGTTGTTGTTTGATGAATTTATTGAAATCTCTAACGAGACCCATCAGGGGCTTATAAACATGAATGAAATATGTTTGGGATGTCATTATTTGAAAGGCAATAACACTCTCTTCCCAGTTGTTTTGAGAGGAGATTTACCCGCATATCTAGTGAGAGGTATTCCAAATCTAAGCCCTGAAATCATTGAAACACTGGGTTTTGAAAAAAGATCAAGAAAATTTGGAGTTTATGACAGGCTTCTAAATGCAAACATAATACCTCATGGTGGTGGATATGTTTTACCAGATAGTGTAACTGTTAATAAAGTGATAGAAGTTAATGGGACAAGATACTTTGAAGTCGACATGCAAAATGATAGAGGTAAAAAAATTGTTTCTGAAGTTCAAGAATTGCCATATGAATATAGGGGTAAATCAGTTATTGTCCGTTCCTTAGAATCAAAGTTAATAAAAGTAGTTGCTAAATTAATTCCTGAATATGTCCTAAAAATATAAATAAGACGTCATTTATTAGGATGTTTAATTAATTATTCTATCTAAAATAAATGGATATTAATATGAGTCAAGAAAAAAAGGATAAAAGTTTAAAAATTGTTGCGTATATACTCATTCTTACTGGGATTATAACCGTACTATATTGGATATTATTCTTCCTTGGAATAACTAAATCAAGTGATGAACCTATATATTTAGCATTTGAGCATTCTTTTCCTGCTGCAGATGCTTGGATGGCAGCCTGTGCAATAATGGCTGGAATAGGTTTATTAAAAGAAAAATCATGGGGTTATCTTTTTACACTTTTAACTAGTAGTTCATTAATATTTTTAGGTCTAATGGATGTACTTTTCAACATAGAAAATAGGATGTATTTAAACATGACATCTGAAATGATTATTGAAACTATAATAAATATCCTCTGCTTGACCTTTGGACCTTTTCTTATTCCTTTTATTTGGTCAAAGCATAAAGAATATATTTCATCAAAATAAATATTGTTATAATTTTTAAAAATATACTTAAGAATTTAAGGGAGACGAAGTTGTCAATTTTAAGTAAGATGGTAGAAACTATTAAAAATAATCCAGAATATGAAAAGGTGGGAATGATTCTCTGTCATAATGGGGTAGTTAGAGGATATTCTAAAGATGGAAGAAAGGTAAAAGGATTAAAAGTAAAATTAGATAAAACCAAATTAATAAATTTGATTAACAGAATTAAAAATAAACCTGGAATAACTGATGTCTTAGTAGATATAAGAGAGGGAAAATTAAAAATTGGAGAAGATATAATGTTCGTAGTAATTGCAGGTGATATTAGAGAGAATGTATTCCCAGCTCTCAAGGAAGCAGTAAACAGTATAAAGAGTGATGTATTAAAAAAGGAGGAAGAAATATCTTAAAACACAAGGGATAAAGTAGATTTTTGGATATTGGCATTGGTAATTGGTAAAAAATAGTTGGAGATTATTATTAAACAAAGGAGCAAAAACTATTTACCCAGCACACGGAAAACCCTTTCCTGCAGACATCATTCGAAAAATAATATGAGTAAGTATAAGCGAGATAGGAAAGTGAGAGAAATGAAAATGGATATAATGAAATTAATGAAACAAGCAAAGAACTTAAAGAAATTAAAAGGCAGCTTGATTCACAAAAAGAAGTAGTCAGACAATCATTAAAAGGAATTAACCTTCCAAATTTTTTAAAAGACATGAAATGAAATTAAAAATCTATAACTCATTAACAAAGAAAAAAGAGGTATTTAAACCTATCAATAAAGACAAAGTTAGGATGTATACATGTGGTATGACAGTTTACGATCATACCCATATTGGTAATATGCGAACTTACATAAATACTGATATTTTGCGCAGAGTTTTGGAATACAGTGGTTTTGAAGTAAAACAAGTGGAAAATGTAACCGATGTAGGCCATCTTTTTGGTGATAGAGACATGGGAAGAGATAAGATTGAAGATTCAGCAAGGAAGGCTAAGAAGTCAGCCTGGGAAATCGCCACAATGTATGAGAAGGAATTTTTTGAGACTATGCAAGCATTAAATGTAAAAATGCCTACAATAGTTTGTCGTGCCACTGAACATATAAAAGAAATGATTGATTTAATTAAAAAGATTGAAAAGAACGAATTTAGTTATAAAACTTCTGATGGGATTTATTTTAATACTTCAAGGATAAAAGATTATAATAAGCTATCCGGAATGCCATTAGAAAAGTTAAGGGAAGGAGCAAGAGTCGAGAAAAATCCCGAGAAACTTAATCTCACAGATTTTGCCTTGTGGAAATTCTCACCAAAAAGGGGACCTCGGCGACAAATGGAATGGGATTCCCCCTGGGGAATTGGTTTTCCAGGGTGGCATATAGAATGTTCAGCAATGGGAATGAAGTATTTAGGTGAGCAGATTGATATTCATACTGGTGGTGTGGATCATATTCCAATACACCATACTAATGAAAGAGCACAGAATATTGCTGCAACAGGACATCCAATAGTAAATCTTTGGTTTCATAATGCATTTTTAAAAGTTGAAGGTCAGAGGATGGGTAAATCTCTGGGAAACTTTTTTTGGATGAAGGATATTACAGATAAAGGTTTTAATCCACTTGCTTTCAGATATCTCTGCTTAAATACTCATTACCGAAGTGAGACGAACTTTACTTGGGAAGCTTTAGATGCTGCCCAGACTGCTTTAAATAGACTTTACTGCGAAGTCTCAATTTGGGATCCCCTCACAAATACAGCTATTAAGACTGGATGCACTGAATATGAGAAGGAATTCCTTAATGCAATCAATGACGATCTTAGTATCCCTAAAGCCTTGTCAATTGTATGGAATCTTTTCAAAGATAATCAATTTTCTACTTCTGATAAACACAAAACTCTTCTCAAAATGGATAAGGTATTAGGATTAGGTATTAAAGGTGTTGAGCATTTAGAAATTTCAGAGGATGTAAAGAAGTTAATTGCTGAAAGGGAAAAGTTACGTAAAGAGAAAAACTGGAGAGAAGCTGATAAAATCCGTGACCAACTGGGGGAGAGAGGATATCTTTTAGAGGATACTCCCGAAGGAACGATAGTAAAAGGAAAATTATAACTATTTCTCAAACCAGCTGTGGAAGCTAATTCTTCTCCCAATTGTTTTAATATTAATCCGAATCTGGAGTAAAAATCACTAATACCCAGTCTTATTTCTTCTTATAGTTAAAATAAATTTTGTTGATTAGACTTATTGAAAAGCTACTGCACTGGATAGGAATGAGAGTCGAGTATTATATCATTTTGAGGCCCTTATGAGTCTGCTCAGGCGTTCAGTTCCAAGACCTAATCCGATAAGTAATGCCCCTATGATTAGTAGAGTGACAGGCATCCCGATTCTATCAGTGAAATGCTCAAAGTTTATATAGGTAATCCAGAACAGAAGGAAAGCTGCTCCACTATAGAGGAAAGTTTGCGACTGCTTTTTCATGCTAGCAGTGATAAATGTAATACTAGCTAAAAAAGCTATTGCTTCCATTACTGTCTTTTGCCAGGTTGTAGGGTATTCATCCATAGCTGAGACTAAGCTGAAAAATAAGATAGTCAGGGCTCCGAAGATGCGAGATACTATAACAAGACCTTTTTTCTCCTTTATCCATAACTGTTCAGATAAGGCTAACCATAAGCTACCAACTACCAGACCTATCGCAAGAATACCTAAAGCCTCATAGAAATCATTTAAGGGTGGAAGAATATGACTCAGCCAGCCAATGAACGAGAATAACACTGCACTACCACAAATATGGAATGCAATACTTTGAGTAATACTGGGAAGTAGAACAAAAGCAGTACCAGCCAATATAGTTGCCAACAGGCAACTCACAAGTATCATTGGGTCACCAGATCTATTTAAGTCAAGAACACCCATCTCATAGAATATTACTCCAAAGACTAACCCACTAAGCAGGCAAGCTACTAACCACAAGGCTTGTGCACCTCTTCTAAGTCGTGTTCTCTCTGATCCATGAAGCCACCAACCTAATGCAAACATTAAAACTGTGGGAATGAGCACTGTGACTATTCTACCCATGCTCCCAAATTTTCTCCAGTTCAGTATCACAAAGAAAGCCAATGCCAAAAAGATAATAAAGCTACCAAGATAAACTAATATCTCATTGAGCTTCATCCGACGAGCGGGAGATATTATTTCAATCTCTTTTTCCCTCCGCTTAATCGCTTCAGCTTGCTCGGTAGATATCAAGCTCTCTCTTACCCACTCCTCAATCTTGTTTAGTAAAGATTTCTGTTTATTCACTTCATTCTCCTTTCATAAGAATTAGTTTCTTTTTGGTTCTATTAAAACACGGGGGAGTGTTAATTACAAATACAGAAGCTATCAAAAAATACGAAATGAAACGACCATTGTGTATTCTATCATATATTAAACAGTGATATCTATAAATTTTAGGGCTTCTATCAGTCTCTTGGCTATAAAAATTCAATAAATTATGCTCAATGATACAAATTTTTATTTATATACTCACCCAGCAGGTAATCTTGAAATGCTTAAAATAAAAATATAATATAAAAATTAGGCTTAATGTTTATGATAGTCAATACAAAATTTACTATAAAAAGTTTATAAAGATTATGCTGATTAAACTATTTAAATATAAAGAGTTATGTTACAAAAAAAGAAGAAGAAATTTTATAGTTCTAATCATTTATAATTTTCATTAATAAAAAGATTTTAGACTTATATCTTTCCCATGATATTAATGATAATTATTATTTTATCTATTGTTTAAAAAAATTTTATGTATTAAAATTTAAAATTATTTTTAGAAAAATGTATGAGAGAGAGTAAATTTGTGAAAACAGAAATGTTGTTTAAAGTTGAGTTATTTTACAATCTACATAAAGAGATTAAAACACAAGTAAACAGGCTTTTAGATGATTGTTTTGGAGCAGAAAGCGGATTAACATCTCAACAATTAGATATACAAAAAGATAAATTCTTTAGTATCCCAATTGCTTATCTTTTAGCAACAGAGAATAATCTGGTTATTGGAGTCATTAAATTATATAAAAGAAAGATCAGTTATCTAGATGAGAAGATAATTCTGGGAGGATTTGGTGGAGTATGTACTGCAAAAAATAAAAGA
>JAGMBY010000047.1 GCA_023129485.1 Actinomycetes bacterium
CAACCCAAGAAAAAATAGAAGCCATTTACATTACTCCTAAATTATTCTTTACAATAACATTTATTTGCTTTTAATTATACTAATCTGTTTGTTTTAATTTATTCTTAATTAAAATAGGGACAACACATCCTATTTTTTCTATAGTTTAATTTTACCTTTTAAGAGATCTTCATTTAGGACGTCTATCTATAGTAATACCTAAAACCTCAACTATCTGGTTAACAAATTCCTCAAATCCTATAGGTTTTCCGCTAAAAGCTACCGAATTATTTAGCTAGCACACCTTCCCTATTTATTTTATCTAAAAGTAAAATATTAATTATCTAAGAAAATGGGATGTGTCTATTTATTCCCAAAAATAAAATAACTATATTAATATTTCGCATAAGGTATTAATGGCGTTAAGGAAATCTAAAATTATAGCATTAAAAGTATATTGATAATCTGTTATCGGCCATTCTAAACCCAATTCATTTATAGCTTTTTTAAATTCTGGCTTTTCTGGATGATAAGGATTTGTATAACTTCTTATTTTTTTTATTCTCCTAAAGCAATTAATAATTGATGATGTATTATCTTTATTAAAATGTTCTTTTAATAATTTTTCTAAATAATTAATTGATCCTAAATTATTACTTGGTAGTATACTAATATTTTTTTTCATAATTTTAACATTCATTTTATCTATTATAAATGAAAGTTCACCAATTAAATGTTTAAATTCAACATCCGTATTACATGGCTCATTTAGTATAAACCAATATTTATTTTCTTGTACTTTAAATAATATTCCTTGCTCTTTATCATCTATATTGAAACGTGCATTAAATGAATTGTTAATATCGTCTAATTTATAAGCAATTTTTTTTAGAATTTCGTATAAACTATTTTTATAAGATTTTGTAAATTTTATTTTTTCCTTATGTATTTCTATCTCTCTTTTTACCCAAGATAGCAGCACATTTTTTTTATTAGTAATAAGGTCTTTCAGAGCTTCTAATAAACCTGAATTCATTTTATTTCTTTTTAATTCTTCAAGTGTTATAGATATGCCCATTGGATAATCATTTTTTATTATACTTTCTGATTTTTTTAAAATCTTTTCATAAACACTATTAGTTATTGGCAAAGAAAAATTTTCTAGATCTGATTGGACTCTAAATTTCACTAATTTTTCAAATGCTTCTAGCCTCACTTTTACTAACTCGCTATATCTAAGCCCTGAATTAGTCATTCCACGACGTTCAAAGTCATTCTTTACATTTCTTATTTTATTATCTAAATCAGTATGTATTTTTTCACATTCTTTTATGTATAACAGATCTGCGAGTTTAAATGGTTCTTTGATATTATAATTTACCATATTACTTCCTCTTTAATTAGAATTATTAAATATTTTCTAATTTTTAATAGATTATAATCTAGTTATAAATACTACGGAGTAAATTAAAATCCTTTTAAAAATCTATGGGGTCAGGTCTTCACGTCTGGCATACTGTAATTTCTTAAAATATGATAAAAGTATAATAAAGAACTGTCTCCCGCCATATTCTAATCATTTGAAAAGACATTGAGAGCCTGGGCTTATCAAACCCCTTATGAAAAATTGGGAAAAGTTACTGAATTATTGAGCCATTACAATAGTTCTCTTAATTTAAGTTAATTTTTTAATTCTAATATGTTTTTAGAATACCCACATCTTTCAAGAAGTTTACGAGCATTAGTTATGCAACTCGTAGTGCTATAATGAGTTTCGATATATAATCCATTAGATAACCTTTTTGGTGCTCGAAAATTATCTTCATATCTATGCTTAGGTTGGATGTTAACTAAATTCCTCTTGTGACCACTTACAATAGGGCAATTTTCTTTTCTTAATTTAGCTTTTTTAATAAGCCATTCTGCAGTATTTACTAAAATATCATATGAGTTTCTGATCTCATAAGTATCACTTCCGATTTTCATTTTTCTCGGATTAAAAACTACATTCTCTGTAGACTCTACACCTGAAATAGTTTCTATTATACTTTCTTCTGTAGGAGAGATAAGTTCTTTTACTCTTTCTTTTATGAAGTCTTCAATTTCAGTTTGATCAAATTCATATTGTGGGTACCCTTCTTTAATTAAAATTTCAAAAACAGGGATAAATCCTTTGATTAAATCTTTTGGCTCATCTAATAAAGAATGCCAAATTTCATCTAATATCTGGAGCTTCTTTATAAGGTTATCGATGTCAGTTATATTTTCTCTTGAGATAGTATTGAGTCTTCTAATGGTTGCTGTTACTTCGTCGTTCTCGATATCGGTTTTCCAAATTATACGTTCCGCTATTGTAGTTCCCTCTTGAAAAGCTCTAAAAAGTAACCAAATAGCACCATTTGTTAGAACTCCATATTTCATTCCCTCACCAAAACAATATTTAGCTAATTGACGAATAACTCCTTTTTGTTCAATATCAATGGCCAATTTTTTAGCTTCAATAAATAAAATATTTTTATCATTTTTCAAAAGAGAGTAATCCGGGACACCCTCTTCAAAAGAAACGTTTGGTTGTATTTCCTCTGGATTCTCTATGTTCCACCCTAAACCTTTTAAAATAGGTTCTATTATTTGTCCCCTTGTTGCCATTTCATTTCGCTCGTAAAGGGAGCGGTATTTTTTCATTTTTTCAATCAAAATTTCTATTGTTTCTTTTAAATCAGCCATTTTTTATCTCCTTTAAATATTAAATATTTAATATTAATGAATTTTTAAGTAAAATATTTTGGGCTCAGACTTCACAACTTCACAAAATATAAAAAAGAATGGCTTCATGATGAAATCGAGTATGTAAAAATGTGAAGTTGTGAAGCCTGAGCCCCAATGTTCCTGATGTTCACTTCTTGTAACGTATGTTCTTTTTTGTTCCCTGTTATTTTAAGCAAGGGAAGCATGATACTTTGATAATCTGGAATCATGATATCACCTCTTTTTAATGATACAAAAAATCGTTTTCGCATTACATATTTTAAAATAAAATGATTGTTTGTTTATATTTTTATTGTTTTTGATGATACTTTTCGTAAATATCTCTTAAGAATTCAAAGTCTCTAGTGCCATAAATATTACATATATCATCAGCGTACTCTTTAAAACCCGAAATATAAAGATATACAACAATTGATCGAATATCTTTCTGGTCATAATCGGGAGTTGAATTTTTTAAGATTTCTAAGAAAATTTTAGCTATATACTTACCAGCATCTTTATCTTTATTCTTTAAATTATCAAGATACTTAATGAAAAAAGGAACATTAAAATCACTATGAACATATAGGGCGGATAGTTTCAGCCATTCATAATTATCACGATCTATTTTTTCCAAAAATACTGTTAGCTTTGACAAACCTGATAATATTTCTTTATCTTCTTCGTTTAATTGTTGCTGTTGTTTTTCTTTGTATTTATTCTCATAAACCCACCGCCAGAAATCAATAATTATTTCTCTCATTTTTTCAATTCTAACCGTCTCTTCTGTTTTCTTTTTTTCTTTTATTGGTCTCCATGATTAAATCTCTCTGCATCCAGAACCAGCCAATAATTTCTTTTATTTGTAATAAATTCCAATTATCAAGAATTTTTCTAAATAAACCATTTTCATCGTCTGTTTTTTCAATATCTCGCAAATAGAGAAAACTGATGCGCTGTACAAGTT
Source organism: Actinomycetes bacterium (assembly GCA_023129485.1). Taxonomy (GTDB): domain Bacteria; phylum Actinomycetota; class Humimicrobiia; order JAHJRV01; family JAHJRV01; genus JAHJRV01. The sequence continues at coordinate 3,695 of JAGMBY010000047.1, forward strand.
TTTCAGATGAATGTTTTTCTTTAAATTCATAATTTATTGCCTTCTCATAATGCGGTCTCATTAATCTATATAAATCTTCATCAATTTTATTACTGTATAGATATCCCTGCATAAAAGCTTCCCAAATATATTCCTTTTTAGAAGAAATTTGATTTATTTGAGTCTTCAGTCCAATTTTTATCTAACAATAAATAAAAAATTAGCAGATATTTTCCTAAGCCAGACATAACTTTCAACTATTTCGTTTTTTAAAAGTTCTTCATATTTATTTTTTATATTAACTTCCCAACTAACTGGTTGTTTAATATTTTTATCTTTTGTTCAAATTTTTTAATTCTATAAGCTAACATAAATAGCGCCTCTGTAATCTTTCCAAATGTAGAGTTTAATGTATATGTTATAAAATCGCTCCTTTTAGACTGACTTTCTAATAATTCTTTTTTCTCTAATAGCATTTTATCTAATATTTGAAAAATTATTTCTTGAGCTTTTAAATAATGCTTTTCAGGAAATGATCGAGAATCATCTATAGTCCCTTTTTTAATAATTTCTCCAACTATTCCTAATACCCAAAAATGATTAGCTTTCCAGTCATCATCTTTAATTATATATTTATCATTCCAGAAATCTTCAATAGTTATATATTGTTCAATAAATTCAAAAAGCTTTCCCCAATCAAACATTTTTTTATTTTCCCAGGCATCCCGAATACCCCAGAGAATATCGTAAATATATAAATATCCTGTTTTCAAAAATGGCTTCAAATCATTAACAAATTTTTCTGGATTCTCTTTAACTACTTCTTTTAAAATGTTCGATAATCCAATAACAGAAGGACCTTTCCAATAATCTGTGGTTTTAAAAGTTAATAAGAATCTAGCGAGTTTATCATTGGATATCAATAATATTTCTTCTTTTGTTAGGGGTGAAGGTCCCGGTCCACTTATTTTAACCTTTCCTATTATAGAGCGTAATTCCATATCATATTTTGTAATATTTTTCATTTCAGTATGAAGTCTCTTAAAAAATTGATCATGCGAAAGAGCTTTATAGAATTTCTGTTTATGTAAAGCAAGATATAGTTTAGGATTTTCATTAAAATCTTCTAGTTTTGCAGATTTTTCAATCTTATTTTTAAGCATTTCTCTTTGTTTTTTGTTTATTTTTTTAAGATTTTCTAATATATGTTTCAATTCATCTCCAAAAGATGAAACATTTTTTAAAATAAGATTATCGCTACCAGCATCCAATATTTCCCAGAAAAATTCTTTGTACTCATCCAAGTTATTACCAATAATATAGAGTGCCATTTTGGAAAAATATAAATATTTATCTTTAAGGAATATTTTCAGTATTTTTTGAGTGGTATTTATATCGCTCTTAGCTTTAGCTTTTAAAATTCTTTTCAATGCAAATGTCAACACATCTAATGGTTTATCTAGATAATCTAATTCTTCGTAAAATGAATTGTAAGTTCCTTCTTCTTTTCTTTTAAGTAATTTTTTAATTTTTTCTACTAGATCTTTAATCACTTTCTCCGAGCATTTTTTACCAATATCTTCAGAATACTTTTCAAACACTTCTTTTAAAATATAAGAATCAATTACTATCTTTATTTTTTTATCTTTTTTCAAATCTCTTTTCTTTTCTTCGCTTGCCGGAGGATTTTTAACTAAAGTAACATACTCAATAATTTTTTCAGCTTTTTTAATATCACTTAGATCATCAGTTAAGAATTTAGGAAGAAGTTTCATGGCAATTTGTGATCCTGGTAACATTGTATCAAATTTTGAATTAAGCCAAATAGGGATTAATTCAATAATTTCCATTGGTATTTTATTATTGGGAAGTTTTAAGAGAATTTTTACAAAGTATCGCCAAGTACGATAATTATCTATATGTTGCCCTTTTGAATCTTGATAATTTGATATTTCTTTAATTATTTTTAATAATTCATCGATATATTTCTCATTACCTTGAACATTAACTTGTTGAGATATCCGTTCAAGATATGGTAAAACATTCCACTGAGGAACATAATAACCTTCTTTTTCAGCAGGTTTTACTCCTGGTGCTTTTTCCGGAGAAAAATATCCCTTTTCTTTTAAAGGATAAAACCATTTAACATTAGTTACTTTTTTAAAAAAGTAATTTTCGTAACTAAAATCTTCCTCTATCATTTTCAAAACAGCTTTCTCTCTAGGTTTTAAGTTCATTAAATCACCTCATCGATAGATCTAATTCTTTCCAAAAATCCTTGTGGCCGAGAAATCGGACCAATCTGTTTTGCCCATTTATTAATTACTATAGCAAGTTGATCGTATCCATTTTTGTCAATTGAGTAAGGGATTAATTGAATACCTAAATCTCCATAATATTCTTGATAAAATTTTAATAAATTATTATTTTTTCCAAACATAGGATAAAGCATAAAATGTCTTAGTTCAGTCTTTTCTGTATAAGATTTACTAATTAAAAATTCTATTATTTCATATTCTTCCAATCCATACCCAATAAAAAGCACAATATATTTTTCGAAAATTTCTTCGAGTAAAGCGGCAGGTTCTGAATCATATTTATAATACTTCATGTAATCAACAATCGTCATTACCACATTCTTCTCATCATTTACACTCCCGTGAAAATGAATCACATACCCATTAAATAAATTTGAAATTAACATATCTTCCTTTTGATATATTATTTTTCCTTTTGGTTTTTCTTCGTCTATATGAAATTGTGATTCGTCTTTTGAATTTAATTCAACTTCATTTTTATGAATAGGTTTTTGTATAATCTCGTCGAGATAGCTATCATAATTCGTTGTAATGTAGATGGCATTAAAAGCATATATATCGTCATATATTTTAAATTTTTTAATCAATTCTTCTTTGCCTTTTAAGAGAGATTTCATGGAAGAAGGTTCTATGTTGTTTTTTTTGCATACATTTCTACATATAGATAATAATTTTCTGGTGTCTAATAATTTAAGATTTATATATTCATGATAGTTAATTACCTTTTTTTCGTATAAATCTTTCAATTGTTGTAAAGCAAGATTTTCCCAGGAAGGACATCCGATAATACGAGATACTCCTGCTCCGATAAATAGCACTAATTTTCCGCTGGATGCTGCTTCAAAAATTTCTTGTGGAACAGAAGGCTCTTCTTTAATTTTTGTTTCTTTACCCTTGGATTGAACCATGTTGCCTCCATGTTTAATATAGTTTTTACATTATAATTTTTTACCTAATTTATTTAAGCTAAAACAAAAATCAAAACAATATTTATTATTTTCATTATCACTCTACAATCTTAACAAATGTGACAAAGAACCGTTTTCCCCTGTCACACTTAAAAATTAATAACAAAATTTATAATATTTTTATTATTAATGTTCTTTATCTTTTGGTGGGCAAGGGTCATTACCATAACTATCTTTGCTTCTTATTTTTCCTTTGCTATCTTGTATGTATGGTTCAGATTCTTGATTTTTAGCTATTTTTTTAGCAATATATATTGCTTCTTTTTGAGTTTTTGTTACTTTTGTTGCCTTTTTATTTCCTTCTCCTTTAACTGCCCAACCTTTAAAATGTTTTACTACCCATTGATTTTTCTTTGCCATTTTTTATTCACTCCTATTAAAATAATTTATTCAAGAAAATCTTTTATAATTTTTAAAAATATTACAAAGAAAAATCCTTAATTTCTC
>JAGMBY010000048.1 GCA_023129485.1 Actinomycetes bacterium
TTAAAGAGGTATTAAAAGTTGAGATAAACTCTGCTACTGATAATCCTCTTATATTCTCAGATAGGGGAGAGATTCTTTCTGGAGGAAATTTTCATGGTCAACCAGTAGCAATTGTATTGGATTTTCTTTCAATAGCCCTTTCACAATTAGGCAATATAGCTGAGAGGAGAATAGATAATTTAGTAAATTGTAGAGATAAGATATTACCTCCTTGTTTAATAAAGGAAAGGGGACTAAATTCTGGTTTTATGTTAGCACAATATTTAGCTGCTTCACTTGTTTCTGAAAATAAGGTGCTGTCTCACCCTGCAAGTGTTGATTCCATTCCTACTTCAGCAGGGCAAGAGGATTTTGTTAGTATGGGTACAATAGCAGGTAGAAAAGCTAAAGAGATATTAAAAAATGTTGAAAAGATTATTGGAATTGAACTCCTGTGTGCCTGTCAAGCAATAGATTTTCATGACCCAATAAAATTGGGAAAGGGAACAAAGGTAGCATACAATCTTTTAAGGGATAAAGTTTCTAAATTAGAGACTGATAGAGTAATGGCTCCTGATATTGAGAAAGCAGTTGAATTAATAGGAAATGGAAATTTAGTAAAATCAGTTGAAAAGTCAATTGGAAAATTAACTTAATTTATTAAGATAAAGAGGAGTGATTATTTTGAATAAAGTTAAAAAACCAAAAGTAGTAAGAGCACCAAGAGGAACAAAATTAACATGTAAAGGATGGGCTCAGGAAGCAGCAATGAGAATGTTAATGAATAATTTGGATCCAGAAGTCGCAGAAAAGCCTGATGAGTTAATTGTTTATGGGGGAACAGGAAAAGCTGCAAGAAATTGGGAATGTTATTTTTCAATTGTTGAAGCTTTAAAAAATTTAGAAGATGATGAAACACTACTTATCCAATCAGGAAAACCAGTTGGAGTTTTTAAAACACATCCTTATGCTCCAAGAGTACTTTTAGCTAACTCACTTTTAGTTCCAGCATGGGCTAATTGGGAGAATTTCTGGGAACTTGAAGAAAAGGGTCTTATAATGTTCGGTCAGATGACAGCTGGTAGCTGGATTTATATTGGTACTCAGGGGATTCTTCAAGGAACTTACCAGACTCTATCGGAAGTTGCAAAGAAATATTTTGATGGAAGTTTAAAAGGAAAATTTGTATTAACAGCAGGAATGGGAGCAATGAGTGGTGCTCAGCCTCTCGCTATAACAATGAATGAAGGAGTTTGTCTTGATGTTGAAGTAGATAGAGAAAGAATTGAGAGAAGGCTTAATACAGGTTATTGTGAGATTTTAACTGAAAATTTTGATGAAGCATTAAAGTTAGTAGAAGATGCTATTAAAAAGAAAATCCCACGTTCAATTGGACTTGTTGCAAATGCAGCAGATACTCACCCAGAATTGGTTAAAAGGGGAATAATACCAGATGTAGTTACTGACCAAACTTCAGCTCACGATATGTTAAATGGATATATCCCAGCAGGTATTGATTTTAAAGAAGCATTAAAGTTAAGGGAAAATAACCCTGAAGAATATAAAAATATGGCTTATGAGTCTGTTTCAAGACATGTTAAAGCTATGCTTGAAATGCAAAAACAGGGTGCAATTGTTTTTGACTACGGAAACAATATAAGAGGACAAGCGAAATTGGCTGGAGTTGAAGATGCATTTAATTTTCCAGGTTTTGTTAATGCATATATTAGACCATTATTTTGTGAAGGTAAAGGACCATTTAGATGGGTAGCATTATCAGGTGATCCAGAGGATATTTATAAAACAGATGAAGCTATTATGGAGACATTCCCAGAGGATGAAGCTTTAGTTAGATGGATAAAGATAGCTCGAAAACATGTTAAATTCCAGGGTCTTCCATCAAGAATCTGCTGGCTTGGATATGGAGAGAGAGCAAAGATGGGAAGAATATTTAATGACCTGGTTGCAAGTGGTGAGATAAAAGCTCCGATAGTTATTGGAAGAGACCACTTGGATTCTGGTTCTGTAGCATCACCAAATAGGGAAACAGAAGGAATGAAGGATGGAAGCGATGCAATTGCAGATTGGCCAATACTAAACGCACTTCTCAATGCAGTAAGTGGAGCATCATGGGTAGCTGTTCATCATGGTGGCGGAGTAGGAATTGGATATTCAATACATGCGGGTCAAGTCATTGTTGCAGACGGTACAAAGGATGCTGAAAAAAGGCTTCAAAGAGTACTCACTAATGATCCAGGAATTGGTGTAGCAAGACATGCTGATGCTGGCTATGAGTTAGCAATAAAAACATCAAAAGAAAAAGACATAGAAATCCCCATGTTAAAATAATTGAATTTGTCACTATATTGAGCTTTTTTCTTCTAGCATTTCATTGATAAAATCAGTATGTATTTCACCACTTAGAAATTTAGGATTTGATAGAATTTTTAGATGAAATGGGATTGTGGTAGGTACTCCTTCTATAATAAATTCTTTTAATGCTCTCTTAGAGCGAGAAATTGCTTCATCTCTGTCTTTTCCCCAGACAATTAGTTTTGCGATTAAACTGTCATAATGAGGTAGAACTTTATATCCCTGATATAGTGCGCTATCTACTCTTATACCAGGACCACCAGGTGGGTGATAAAATGAGATAAGTCCTGGACTGGGCATAAAATTATTATCTGGGTCCTCTGAATTTATTCTATATTCTATTGCATGTCCATTTGGTTTTATATCTCCTTGTTTTATTGAAATCTCTTCTCCACTCGATATCAGGATTTGCTGTTTCGCTAAATCGATTCCCGTCACCATCTCAGTAAGGGCATGTTCCACCTGAATCCTTGGATTAATTTCCATGAAATAAAAATTTCCCTTTTTGCCCATTAGAAATTCAACTGTTCCCAAATTTTCATATTTGATTACTTTAGCTATTCTTAATGCTAATTCTATTAATTGTTTTCTTTTTCTCCTATCAATAGCAGTTGATGGCGATTCCTCAATAACTTTTTGATGCCTTCTCTGGATTGTACAATCTCTCTCTCCTAAAAAGATAGTATGACCCTTTTTATCAACAAGAAGTTGGGCTTCAATATGACGCGGTTTTTCTACATATTTTTCTAAAAAAATAGTGTCATCATTAAAGTAAGACTTAGCTTCAGTCTTTGCAATTTGTAGTGAAGAGATCAGTTCTTTTTTATTCCTGATAATCCTCATTCCCCTTCCACCACCACCGGCTGAAGCCTTAATCATTATTGGATATCTTATCCATCTTGCTTTTCTCAGTGCTTCTCTTAAATTGTTAACTGGACGCTTTGTACCTCGAATTACTGGTACTCTTGCCTTCTTAACAATATTTTTTAACTCAACTTTGTTTCCACTTATTCTCAGAATAGATGGACTTGGACCTATAAAGACTAAATCATTATCGATACATGCTTGAGCAAAATCAGCATTTTCAGATAAAAAACCGTATCCGGGATGTATTGCATCACAATTAGTCATATTAGCTGCTCCTATGATATTTTTTATATTGAGATAACTCTCACTACTTGGAGCGGGTCCAATACATATGCTTCTATCTGCTTCTTTTACATGGAGAGACTCTGAATCAACACTTGAATATACAGCTACTGCTTCTATATCTAATTCGTGACAGGCTCTAATTATTCTGAGGGCTATTTCACCCCTATTTGCAACTAAAATTCTTTTAAACATTTTTATCACTATATTTTCTGAATTTGAAAAAGGTCTTGGTCGTATTCGACATATTGACCATCATCAATACATACTTCCTTTATTATTCCATCAACATCTGATTCGATCTTATTCATCATTTTCATCGCCTCAATAATACATAGAATTTGTCCCTTCTCTACCTTCTGTCCCTTAATTACAAATGGTGGTTCATTTGGAGAAGGTGCTCTGAAAAAGGTACCAACAACTGGTGATTTTATTAAGTGAATCTCTTCTTCTACTTCTTTTTCTATCTTCTTAACCTCTTCTTTTAGTCTTAAAGTTTCTGGTGGGATTTCTTCCTTTTGTGTTTTTCTTATTGATATCCTCTTACCATCTTCCTCAATAGTTATTTCTTCTAAGTCTACCTGCTCTATTATTTTTATTAGATCTTTTACTTTCTGTGAATCTATACCAACTGAGGCTTTCTTGATTTCTTCTTCTTTAAATAATTTTTTAGGTCGTTTTTCTCTATGTGAAAGAAGGTTTAAAGTTTGTGATGGAAATATGCAATAATTTATTATATCCTCCTCGCTTTTTGCAAGACCTGCAAGAGCTTCTTTGCCCTTCTCATAAGAACTTTTCAAGATATCTATATGTTCAGATTTAATACGATCAAATTTAAGTGATTTTTTCTCCTCCTCAAGTCTTATTAGAATATCAGGTATGACTTCACCAGGAAGTTTTCCATAATCTCCATTAAGATATCGCCTCATCTCATCAGGAATTATTTCCCATCTTTCATCAGTAATGACATTTATTATAGCTTGTGTTCCAACTATTTCACCTACTGGTGTGATAAGTGGGGGATATCCAATCTCTGCTCTTACTCTTGGTATTTCCTCCAATACGTCGTAAAGTTTTTCTATTTCTCCGTTACCTTTAAGCTGTGATATAAGGTCTGTTATTATCTGATTAGGAATATTCAACTCAGTACTTTTATTATGAATATTGGATGTGCTTCCTGATTTAAGTCCGTTTATATTTATGATTCTTTCTAAATTTTTTGATATTTCTTCTATTAAGTCGAAATTTATAAGTGGTTGTCTATCTGTATCCTTAAATGCAAAATAAATACTTTCAATTGATGGTTGAGAATTTCCAAAAGAAGCTGGTGTGAATGCTGCATCAACTATGTCAACTCCTGCCTCTATTGCTTTTAAGTAGTTCATCAAGCCAAGTCCACTTATAAAGTGGCAATGTAAGTTAATTGGAACTGTGATCTCCTGTTTTAAAGCAGATATGATTTCATAAGTTTTAATTGGAGTGAGAACATGAGTTTCATCCATTATGCATATTGAATCTGAGCCCATTTCTACCAACTTCTTTGACATTTCAACATAATTTTTTACTTTATGAATAGGGCTTTCAGTGTAAACTAATGTTCCTTGAACTAAACATCCACAATTTTTTATGGTTTTAATTACAAAATTTAGATTTTTAATATCATTTAATGCATCGTATATTCTAAATATAGCTACACCATTTTTGGCTGAAAGCTTTATGAACTTCTCAATTAAATCATCATCATAATTTTTATAACCAACAAGACTTCTTCCTCGAATTAGTGCACTAATAGGCGTCTTCTTAAAATAGCTCTTTAATATTCTTAATCTCTCCCAGGGATCTTCCTTTAAGTTTTGAAGTGAAGATTCAAAGATGCTCGCACCCCAACAATCTATGCTGTAGAAACCAACCTTATCCATTTTTTCCAGGAGGGGAAGAACATCCTCTAAGTTTAATTGACCATTCCA
>JAGMBY010000049.1 GCA_023129485.1 Actinomycetes bacterium
CTATTTTATTATAGATTTCCCTGGTTAAGCTATTTAGAAATCTATCTTCCTCAAGATATATTTTTGAAAAATTTATCAAATTCTTTAAAAAATCTTTTTTACTTATCTCTCTCATCAAGGGGATTAGTCTATTTCTTATGGCATTTCTAAAGTAATAACTTTCAAGATTTGTCTTATCTATTCTATAAGCAATCTTATTTTCATAACAAAATGTCTCAATTTCATCTCTCCATATATATATGAGTGGTCTGATAAATCTTCCCCGAACAGGTGGGATTCCTATCATCCCTTTTGTACCAGTTCCTCTCATCAATCTCATAAGTATTGTTTCAGCTAAATCATTTGCATTATGACCTGTTGCTATTTTTGTAAATTTCCCTTGCTCTACTACTTCATTAATCAAGTTCAACCTCAACTCTCTCGCACCAGTTTCAAATGATAATCCTCTCTCTTTTGCATACTTTTCAGCTGATCTTACATATAGAGTCAAATCTAATCCTAGTTTTTCTGATAATTCTTTAACAAAATGTGCATCTAACGAGGATTGACTTTCCCTTGTTAAGTGATCCAGATGAAAAAGGTGTAAATCAATGTCATAATCATCCTTTAGTTTTAAAAGGATATTAAGTAGAGTTATGGAATCAGGTCCTGCGGAGATGGATACTAAAACCTTATCACCACTAACTAACATATTGTACTCATCTATTGCTTCTTTTACCTTATTTATGAGATAAGTTTCTTTAATTACCATCTTTTTCTAATTAAAAATCCAAGATTAAAAGTTTATAGAAAATATTAGATAATATTTTCTAACTCTAAATACTCTGATTTTTGATTTTATTTTTATCTTTTGTTTTTTAATTTTCTATTTCTTATTTTTTGCTTCTTAAATATATAAAAAAGATAATCTTACTATAATATCTTATGGTGTGATTTTCCTTCTCTTCTCATAGTATCTTTTTAAATCAAAACGTATTTTGTATATTACTATAATTGCTAAAATTAAAATTAGTATTGCTTCTACCCAGGATTTTCTAAAATATAAGAAGGAAAATGGACTAACTAAATAAGCTAATAGAGCACCAATATAAAAATCTTTAAAAAATATAAGAGATAGTATAAGTGCAATTATACTTGGGATTAGAACCAACAGATTAAAATTGGAATTAAGACTTAAAGCTAATAGAGCACCAAATGTTGTAGCTACTCCCTTTCCACCACTAAGATTTAGGAAAATGGACCAATTATGACCGGCTACTGCTACTACTACTACTAATAGTGGGACCCACTGTATTATAGAATATCTATTTGCTAAATAAACTGGAATAAAACCCTTTATAACATCTGATATCCCGGTTATTATTCCAAGAATAACATCTACATTTCTTAGAACATTCATAGCTCCTACGTTTCCACTTCCAATCTTTCTAATATCCTTATTTTTAAACAATTTAACAGCGATATAGGCAGGTGGAAATGAACCCGAGATATACCCAAAAAAAACTAATAAAACATTTTTAATTAGTTCCATTTCAAACCTCCTTCAAATATTTGATACATTGGTAAGATTAGATTAATTAAATTAGTTAGATAGACACAATTATTTTTTAAAACTTTCTTAAATATTTAGCACACTCTTCTGGAAGAGCAGTATTAATTATGGTTCCTGTTCCAAGTTCAAAGCCACCAGTTGTTGTTAGTTTCGGAATAATCTCAAAATGCCAATGATAATTTTTGTATTGGTTATGAAGCGGTGCACTATGAAGCCAGTAATTTAGAGGAGGATCATTTATTCCATCATAAATTTTTTTCATTGTATTTCTTAATACTTTTGAACAATCTCGTAACTCACTTTCACTCATATCTGAGAAATGTTCCATGTGTTTTTTTGGAATTATCCAGGTTTCAAATGGAAGTTTTGAAGCGAATGGTTCAAAAGCAATAAATTCATCTGTTTCTTCAATAACTCTTCCACCATCTCGTATTTCATTCTTTATTATTTCACAATAAACACATTTTTTAAATTTATTGTAATATTTTTTTGATCCATCAAGTTCATCCATAACAAAACTAGGTACTATTGGTAAACCAAAAAGTTGTGAATGGGGATGATCTAAAGATGCGCCTGCTTCTTTTCCATGATTTACAATTATATGAATGAATCTTAAATTTAAATCTTTAGACAGTTCCTTATATCTTATTAAATAAGCTTTTAAGACTAGTTCAACTTGCTCTTCATTCATCAAAGGCAATAATAAATCATGATGCGGAGAGTGTATTATAACCTCATGGGCACCAACACCACTCATAGTTGAATATATCCCATTTTTAATAAGTTCTGGTTTACCCTCGTGTATAAGTGCTGGGAATTTATTTGGTACAACCCTTACTTTCCATCCAGAACTATTTGGCTTGCCATTATCTCTAAAAGCTAAAACTTCAGGTGGAGTCATGTACTCATTACCATAACAGAATGGACATATTTTAGTTTTTTTTGGAGTAATTCTTTTGGTTTCTGAAAATGAATGAGGGCGACGAGCTCTTTCTGTAGCTATAATAACCCATTTACCAGTAATAAGATCTTGGCGTAATTGAGGCAACTATTTACTCTCCTTCCTTTTCTTTCAAAAGATTTCTTATTTCATTTTTTATCTTTGTTAAATCTGATGATTTTACAACATATTTATCCGCAGCCCAAGTTGTGAAATCTTGAGAATATTCACCGTAAGCAGTAAGCATTATTACAGGTATATTTTTATCTATCTCTCTGATCCTTTGAAGAAGTTCTATCCCATCCATGTCTGGCATTTTTATATCTATAGTAACTATATCAGGATGAACTATCTCAAACTTCTTTAATCCCTCTAATCCATTTGAGGCAACAAATACTATATATCCTTCCTCCTCTAATTCAGTTTTATATAGTAATCTCTGATTTTCTTCATCCTCAACAATTAATATCTTTTTCATAACTCATCCTTTTTTACAATATTTTAAACTTGAAAAATTGTGAGTATTATATCAAGATTTAATTATTTATTTTTCTACCCTAACTTTGCGGTATACTTTCGAAGACATTTTCAAAGCCTGCCCTCGACCCTCGAGTGTAACAAAGGGGAAGGGAGAAAGTATACCCAAAGCTTATGATTATTGAAATTTATTTATTTTTAAAACACTTTTTGGCAAAAATACTGTAAATGTTGTACCCTTCTCTTTTGAGCTATCAATCTCAATTCTTCCGTAATGGGAATCCACAATTCTTCTTGAAACAGAAAGACCCAGTCCTGTTCCTTTAGTTTTAGTAGTAAAGAATGGCATAAGCATCTTTTCTTTAACTTTGGGTTCTATCAAATCACCTTTGTTGTTTATCATTACAAAATCTTCATTTTTATTATGTCCAGTTTCAATATTTATTATCTCCCCTTCTGGTGAAGCTTCAATAGCATTCTGAAGTATATTAAAAAATACTTGTTTTAATTGTAATGCTGAACCAAATATAGATGGAAGAGGTTTGGTTAATTTCTTATTGATTTTTATCTCTTTATCTTCGTAGCTGTTTTCAAGTAAATTAATAGTATCTAAAACCATATGGTTTAAATTGACTAATTTATACTCTATCTTTTTTGGGCTTGCTAAATCCAATACTTCCCTAACAATGTTTTCTAATCTCTCAACTTCTTTAATTACAATTGATGTATATTCCTTATCTACTTTATTATCGCTATGCCTTTTTTGAATTCTTTTGACAAAACCTCCAATTGAAACAAGTGGATTTCTTATTTCATGAGCAACCCCAGCTGAAAGTTCACCCAACATTGCTAATCTCTCTGACTCCTTGACTTTTGCTTCCAATTCTATTATTTCAGTTACATCATTTATAGATAACACTACACCTATAACATCACCAAGGGAATCCTTAAATGGGTATGTGTTTACATCTACAATCATCTCTTTATTGTTTGCTAAACATTCCACTTTAGGAATCTGCTCTGGTTTACCTATTTTTGAAATTCTCCTGACTATATTCTTAAGGTCAAATTCCTCTATTTTCAAAGGGAGTTCTAAAAAGCTTTTTCCAATAATCTCTTCCTTTGATAAACCAGTAAATTTTTCAAAACTTGAGTTACAGCTACTTATAATTAGATTGTTATCTACAACAGATATTGCAGATGTTATACTTTCAACTATGTTCTCATTATAAAGCTTAAGTTCCTGTAACTTTATATTAGCTTTCTCCATTGAACTTATAATTTCTCGAAGTTTTTCATGAGCAGTAGCATTATCAATAGTTAGTCCCGCTTGATTTGCTAACATAGTTAAGAAATTTATACCCTCAATTGTAATCGGTTTTTTATTAAAATGATTATCAACAATAATCACACCTATGGCTTTATCTCTTGACACAAGAGAAACTACAGCAAAATCTTCCCAATCCAGTAGTTCCCCTATTTCATTTTCAACCAAAAACTCTTTTAATCCAATCTTCACATTAAAAGGTCTGTTTTCTAAAACAGCTCTTCCAACAATCCCTTCCTTACTTATAGGCATTTTAATTGATTTTGTATTTTTTACAAATTCGGATATCTTCTCCTTATCACTTTTTCCTCTATAAAGAATATCTTTTAAGGAAAGTTTCTCCTCTGAAATCTGTTCCCATATTCTAAAAGCTTCTTCATAACTTGATGGGCCTACTGCAGTTTTTCCTATTAGAAATTCACCTTTTTCATCAGAAAGTAATAGAACCGCTCTATTGAAACCTAAACCATCTCCGAAAGTAAGACCTGTTAAGATAACATTCAAAACAACATCCAAATCCAGTGTTGAGCTTGATGCTCTCATAATTTCATACAATATTGAAATTTCCCTTAACCTCTCCTGATTTATCCTAGCTAAATTTTCAGTCTCTTTAAAAAGTCTTGCGTTTTCTATGGCTATGGCTGCTTGATTTGCTGATATTGTTAGAAGCTTAACTTCATCATCAGTGAATGGTGGCTCATTTTTACTCTTATAAACATTAACTACACCTATGACCCTATCTTGGTATTTCATCGGAATGGAAAGTAGAGATTTTATTCCTTCATTGACCATCACAGGTATATTATATACTCTATCCTCCTTGGTTATATCGGGCATTAAAAGTGTTTTACCTTCAGTTATAACCCAATTTGTGCCATCATCCTTTATCTCCTTAGATCTACTTTTTATATATTCATCACTAAGTCCCATGTACCGAACTATTTCAAACATCTTTCCAGTTTTATCTATAAGTTTTACTGAGCATTTATCTGCATGAAGCAACTTTGCATTAAGATCCAAATAACTGTCTAAAACCTTCTCAAAATCTATTGTGGAACTTAATTGATTGCTTACTTGAAATAGTACGGAAAGCTCGCCTACTCTTGATTTCAGCTCAGAATATAATTTAGCATTATCTATTGCTAAGGCTGCTTTATTTGCCAGAATTATAAGAAGTCTTAAATCTTCATCATTAAAAGTTCCTTCTGGAGAAAGGGGAGCAGAAATTTTATTATAAAGGCTAATAGTACCTATAACTTCATCTTTAATAAGAAGTGGAGCACATATTTCGGTTTTTACCATTGATTCAGGAGGATGTATAAATCTTTCATCTCCTATAGCATTATTTGTCATAACTGGATTCTTTTCCTTTGCCACCCAACCTGCTATACCCTCTCCTAACCTTAAATCAGGAATTATTTTACTTTCATAAGGTATACCTAAACTAGCCTTTCTTATTAAAATTTTAGAATCTTTATCAAAAAGTCGAATTATTCCACCTTCACAATTCACAATTTCAGAACTTATCTTGAGAATTAAATCTAAAAGCTCTTGAAGTTCCATAGTTGATGATAAAGCTGTTGATATCTTTTCAATTGTTGTAAGTTCACCGACTCTATGAATTGCTCTATGATAAACTTGAGCATTTCTTATTGCCCCAGAAATATAACTTGATATGGTCTGAAGTATACTTATTTCTGTTTCAGAAAAATGGTGTAATTCTGTTGTATTAATATTTATTACTCCTATTAATAAATCATAACTAATAAGAGGCATAGATAAATGGGAAGTAAATATTTCCTCCTTTGTCTCAGGAAAATATTTATACTTGGGATGTCTTTTTGCATCTGGAACCATCAGGGGTTCTCTTTTTTCTGCACATATACCTGTTATTCCTTCACCTATATCTAATTTAACTTTTTTAATTGAATCAGGATCGAGACCATCAGTTGCTTCTAAAACAAGCTTTTTAGTTTGATCATTGTAAAGAAATATCGAGCACGCATCAACTTTAAGTAATTCCTTTGTCAACTTTACAATCTGACTAAGTCTTTCACTCAAATTTAAACGGGATGTTGCTATTTGACCTATCTGACTTAAAGCATAAATATATTCTTCTTCATTAGGAGTGTTTTTTATTTTTTTTGAATTATCTTGCATAAAATTCAGCATTTTTAAAAATTAGATCCTTCGCTCCCGCTCAGGATGACACTTTTTATTTTGCAAAAAATTAACCATTCTTAAAATAATTTTTTATAAAATTCACCATAAAATTATCTTGAGATTATTGCTTCACTATATAGTTTAGCATATTCTTTTGCTGAATTATTCCAGGAAAAGTCCTGTTCCATCACTTTTCTTACAATACGATTCCATCTCTTCTTATCCCTATATGCAAGAATTGCCCTCTCTATTGCTGAAAGCATATTATTTATACTTTGTTCTTTAAAAACAAATCCGGTGCCGGTTTCTATATGTTCATCACAATCAATGACTGTGTCTGCCAATCCTCCTGTTCTTCTGACAATAGGGATTGTCCCATATTTAAAACTAATCAACTGACCTAATCCACAGGGTTCAAATTTTGAAGGCATTAAGAACATGTCGCATCCAGCATAAATTTTATGTGCTAACTCCGAATCAAATTTCAAATTCACCCTGAAATTCTCTTTAAACCTATATGACATTTTTTGGAAAACTTCATGATAGTGAGCATCTCCTGTTCCTAATATTATTAGGTTTGCTCCTGAATTAATTATTTTTTCCAAAGCTTTTTCAACAAGATCTAATCCTTTTTGATCAGCTAATCTCGATATAATTCCAATAAGTGGTACCTTTATTCCTAAGTGGGAAGTTTTTAATGCCTGATCTATCATAAGATCTTTTTTACACTTTAATTTCCTTTTTAAACTATTTTTTGAATAATTCTTTTTAATAAATGGGTCAGTTTCTGGATTCCATTGTTCATAGTCTATTCCATTTATAATTCCAAAAAGATCTTTTTCTCTGGTTCTCAGAACTCCGTCCAAACCATTGCCATATTCCGGTGTTAGAATCTCCCTACTATAAGTTGGGCTTACTGTGTTTATTTTTTCAGAGAATATTATTCCACCTTTCATGAAATTTATTTTCCCCCAATACTCCATCTTGTCTATAGAGTACAGACTTTTATCCAGTCCAACTTCATCTAATACAACTTTTGAAAAAATTCCCTGATAACCTAAATTATGAATGGTAAAAATTGTAGTAATTTTTTTATAAAGAGGGTTGTCTTTAAATTCTGTTTTAAGTAAAACTGGAACTAAAGCTGTGTGATAATCATTACAATGAATAATATCTGGCAACCATTCTAATTTTTCCAGCATTTTTAAAATGGCTCTAGAGAAAAAGGTAAATCTATACGGATTATCTGGGTAATCTCCTTCCTTTGTTCTATAGATCTGGTCTCTATAAAAATACTGATTATTTTCTATAAAATAAATGGGAACATTTTGATTCATTATTGATTTATTTATTTTTGCTTCCAATATGCCAATACTTCCCATATTGATTTCTAGCGTATCATCAATTACTGTTAAATCTCTTGCTTTATCTTCAATTTTCTTATATTTTGGCATCACAACTCTGATATCATGACCAAACTTTGCTAAAGCTTTAGGAAGACTGCCAGCTACATCCGCTAATCCCCCAACTTTTGCATAAGGATATACTTCTGCTGATACAAAAAGTATTTTCAATTACTTTCCTCCATTTCTATCAAATTATTTTTATTGGTGATTTAAGCTCATCTGGTGGAGAGATTTCTAATATTTTATATATTTCTAATAAATGTTCTCTAAATCTCCCCTCCCATAATTCATCCATTCCAGATTTCTCATTATCACCAAACCACCAGAACCAATCACTCCCTTCAGCTATATAAATTCTTTTAAATATTTTATTTATTGTATCTTTTTCAATTACCGAATTTATCACCCTTTTAACATCAATACGGGTTTTATAAAGATAATCCCAAGCCTGGTTTTGCCCATCTCCTCCAATCCAATTTGTGAAATCTGATCTCACCCATGAACCTGGTTTTATAGAATTAATTTTCTTAACCGGTGGATACATACTTAAATACTCACTTACACTAACTAATCTAAATTGACTATTTTCACCTAATACCTTATATAGGTTAGATATGAATTCAACTCCATCATTTTCATAATATTCCCAGCAATTCTCCCCATCCATAGCAATTGTCACAAGATATGGTTCTTTATCAGATGAAATCGAAAAATATATCCTTTCTAACCTATCCATTAAATCATTGATAGCATGTTCCCAGGTCATATTGTTATATACAAATCCTATTAAATCAGATAAAATTTGGTCTCTAAAAATCAAATTAATAGAATTATTACCACTTGTGTAAGTGTAAGGCTTATAGAGAAGGTGAGGATTTTTTACAACCTTATCACTTCCCAAAGATAAATCCTCATTTATGGTCTTACTTAATATATGTTGATCAGTAATTGTCCAAAAAATTTCAAAATTCATTAAGATTCTTAAAGCTTCATTAGAAATTGCCATTTCTGGTAACCAGACCCCATTAGGTTTTGATCCAAATATTGATTTATGAAACTCAAGCCCCATTTCCATTTGTGTTCTTGCATCCTGGGGAAATGAGTAATTATTATGTGGAACCTTACTGTTTGGATTAGCTTCAATGGCAACTTTATTATCACATAATAAGGGTAATATTGGGTGATAATAGGGAGAACATATGAGCTCAATTCTTCTCTCTTCCTTCATCTGCTTAAATTTCGGAATTATTTTTTCTATAATTTTAAGCTGTTCATCATAGAGCTTGCTTTTCTCATCTTCAGTATAAAATTCACCTTTCTGAACAAGCGCATTTAAAAATCTATTATTCTTCATATATACTGGATCAAACCATGAAAGGTCATAACATAACTGAAGATCTCTATATTCCTGATCAGTTAGTTTGTTAATAACAGAGGAAGTATTACCTAAACTTCTTTTTAAATTTTCTACCTTAATTAAAAGTTTTTTATAGGACTTGAAATTTGAAATCCTTTTAATATAATGTGGTGGACACATCCATTTAATAATAAATTTTTTATCTTTTACTGATAGTTCTATTGATGGTTTTTTACTAATTTCCCAATATATATCACTGGCTTTTTTTTCAGAAATTAATTTTATTTGTTCAATTAAAGATGGAACTAAATTAAATGTCTGTTTTATATTAGGAAAATTGTCCAATATAGAAACCATGTCTAAATAGTCTTTAAGTGAATGAACTCTAACCCATGGAAAAATAGCTATGTCACCATCTAAATACCAAGGTTGGTGCATATGCCATATAAATGCAATATAAAGTGGGTATTCATACTTTTTTTTAATAAACATTTAATAATCCTTCTATGCTCTCTCTGATACTTTTAATAATATTTCTGCTGAGAATCTTTCATTTGGTTCCAATTTAAGTCTCCAATTTGGCACTACAGCAGAACTTTGATATGTTCTCTCCAACCCTGCTTCAGATTGAGAAACTGTTTCTATAGGAAATCTCCAGATAGTTGTTTTTGGATTAAATTTCAATATTATATTAAATCCCTCAAGATAATTTTCTATTATAACTTCACCTATATCTTTTATTTCTCCATAGCTAGCCATATGTTTATTTTCCAATTTAACTTCTGGAACTTGATACCTTACTGAATTTTCGTCATAACCACTTAACATTGAAAAAAACATCTCCACAGTAAATATTGAAGATAGATATGATAGCCCTTTGTTTTCTAATATATAATTGACTTTTAGAACAGAACTTTCTTTCTTAATCTCATATCTTTTTTTTATATTTAAAATTCTCTCATTGTTGACAATATTACTATTGTCTATAATACTCTCAATAAATATTTTCTCCTCCCTATGAAGTTCTACTCCATTTTCTATAAGTTGATAATAATACCTTCCGTTAGAAAAATTACCAATCTCCTGATAATCTCTTCTTTGGAAAGAATCAATATTAGTATTATCTGAGAGAAAATAATTTCTAAAACTATAGTTAAGCCACTTATCATAAATTAAATATTTTTCCAGGTTTTCTTCTTTTAAGGCCACCTTATGATGAATTGTGTTTATACCTTCTTCAACTTCTTTAGGCTCACTTCCCTTCTCTTTTATGATTTTGTGATAAGACTCTTCCCTTCTAGCTAAGCTAGCAAATAAATTGAAAGGTTTCACTTTATAATCCAATTCAAATACAGTTCCACCATTATAGGGAGATATGTATACTCCTAAAAACTTATTAGATATTATAACTTCATCATGATTATCTAGATTAAAATCAAAAACTTTTTTGTCCAGAAATATTTTATTATTATGAGATTGTTCTTCTAACAATCTTTCTGCCTCAATCATATGACGATATAGCGCCATCTTCATAGATGGAATATATACTCCACCAAAAACTCCGTGCCAATAAACATCATTACACTGACTGGCTAATATGTGTTCATGTGCTTTTTCATTTTTAATTTCTCTAGCCCATTTTGAAAGATAAAACATTTTCTTCTGCATATTATTAATTTCAGGGTATTTAATAAGATAGTTTCTCCAAAAACCGCCTGACCACTCAAGCATCTCGGGATATGAAGCTGCTGGAAGATAAACTCTTCCTAAGGGAGGATATTTTTCCATAAATTCAGAAAATGAATAGATTCTTATCCATGAACTTTCAGCTTCTAATGCTGTTAGAAACTGTTCAAGCCATCTATCCTCATATATCCACTTATGAGTGTTTGGCCATCCACCAAATTTCTCACCATCATCATCCAAAACTAATAAATTACTCTCATCCTCAGATGCTTTCTCTTTAAAATAGTCAATTATCTTTGGAACTGGGGAGAAAGGAACTAAATAACGAAGCTCTTTACTAATTGGAAAAATAGCTAATTTATAATTTTGTTCCTCAGTAATAAAATATCCTCTTAAATCTTCCTTTGAAAATCCGGTTAACTCAAAATGTGATTCATCTACAGATATATGTTTTATATTTGCTTTTGATAATACTTGAGCAAGATGTGGTTCCCAAACTCTCTCGGTTAACCACATACCAGTTGGATTATAACCTGTTAATTTATTAATATAATTAGTTAATTTTTCTATCTGAACATACCTATCTTCATCAGGTATCATAGGAAGTATTGGCTCATAAAACCCACCAGTTTTAATTTCCAATTGTCCTCTTTTTACCATATCATTTAACATTGATATATATTCAGGATGATTTTTCTCTATCCACTCCAATAACACACCAGAGTTATGAATAGTAAACTTTATGGTTGGATGTTTATATAATATCTCTAAAAATGGGAGATAAGCTTTCTGATATGAATCTTCAATAATATGTGGTGAATTCCCCACAGGTTGATGATTATGAACTCCGAAAATAAAATTTATCACCTTTTTCAAATTAGTTTTCCATTCATTAATAATCCATTATTAAAAGAATATCTATCCTATCAATAAAAAACTTAATATTTTTTAATTATTTAAAATTTCTAATTATATTTTAAAAGAATATCCACTTTGATATTAGAAAATTGCAAAATCTACTAAGATTCTTTAGATTTTTTATATATTAAAAGGGATATTTACTCTCTTAATAGAGAGAGCTTCTCCCGTTTTCTCATCAAGTTCAATAATTACAGAATTTAGAACAATGTTTTTTTTCTCAACAGTAAAAGATACAGGTCTCTGGGTTAAGAGCATCTTAATAACCTTTTCTTTTTTAACCCCTAAGATCGAATCAATTGAACCTACCATCCCTACATCAGTTATATAAGCAGTTTTTTGGGGTAATATTCTCTCATCAGATGTTTGAACATGAGTGTGTGTGCCAAGAACAGCACTGACTCTACCATCTAAATACCACCCCATAGCCGATTTTTCTGAAGTTGCTTCAGCATGTATATCAACAATTATTATAGACAATTCATTCTCAAACTTTTTAAGTAATGAACCCACTGTTCTAAAAGGACAATCTATATTAACAAAATCACCCATAAAGATTCTTCCACAAAGGTTTATAACTGCAATTTTTATGTCTTCTTTAATTAATACTAAGTGACCTTTTCCAGGGTTCCCAGGAGGATAGTTGCTTGGTCTTAATATATAATCAACCTCATTTAAATAGCGCTCTATTTCCTTTCTTCTCCAGACATGATTTCCTGTAGTTATGACATCAACTCCATAAGATCTTATCTCCTGGGCAACATCTGGCGTTATACCAATTCCACCAGCTAAATTTTCACCGTTAGCTATGGTCAAAAATATATTATTCTCTCTTTTTAACCTTGGAAGGATCTCTTTTACAGCCTTCCTTCCAGGTTTTCCTACAATATCACCAATAAAAAGTATTTTAATCATATAACTACCTAAAAAATTAAATGATAAATTAAATTTTTAACTTTATGTTTTTCAAATATGGCTTTAAAATTTAAGTTTTATCAATAACTTTATGGTATACTTTCGAAGATATTTTCAAAGCCTGCCCTCGACCCTCGAGTGTAACGAAGGGGAAGGGAGAAAGTATACCCAAAGCTAATATGTCTCATGTCAAGACCTGACCCTTTTAACTTTTAATTTATTTTTCAAATTCAATATCATAAAATACAATTCTCCATATATCTTCTTGCATAACTAATGGCACTTCTATTTTTGTTGTCTCCTCTTCATCATATGAGATTGATTTTAAATCCACTAAAATTCTTGCATTCTTATACCCAACATTTGAGGACAAAATTTCATATTCTTTAATTTCCTGGAAATTCTTTATTGTTTCCACAAACTCTTCTATAGTAGTTAATTTTTTATTCTCTTCACACAAAAAAGAATAAGCTCTTACATAATCCTTTTTTATTAAACTGTTAAAAAAATCTTTTACTACTATATCAGGATTTGGACGAGTAAATACTTTTTTAAAATTCTTGCATCCAATTAAATTTATACAGGTTGTCATTATAAGTAAAATTAAAATAGTGAATTTTATCAAATTATTAAATTTTTTGAAAGTTAACTTATATAAATCTTTTTTCATAATGAATATATGATATGTATTAATTAAACAAAAAACATATAAAAATCTTATATTATTTATATTCTAAGTATTCATTTTATTAATTCCTTTTCTTATTATAAATCAATATAGTGACAATAGCTTTAATATTCAAATTGTCTTATAAATTAAATATAATTTTCAAATTTTATTGATATTTCAAAAATTCTAATTCTTTTTATATTTTAAAATTCTATATAAAATCTTATGCAAAATAAAGCAAAAATAATAATAGATCTATTTCATAAAAGTTTAATTCAATTGACATAAAAATATTTTATATATTATAATTAACACGTGTTAATATTTTATTCATTGATTTTTAATTATGAAGAAATATCCTACTACAAAAGATATTGCTAAATTAGCAGGTGTGTCTAGGACTACGGTTTCCTTTGTTCTAAATAATCGGACAGATGTAAAAATATCTGAAAGTACTCGTCAAAAAGTTTTAAACATCGCTAAAGAGTTAGATTATCATCCCCATGCAATAGCTACAAGCCTTGTTAAAAACAAGACAAAAACAATAGGTTTAATTTTATGTCAACAATTAGAAAGTGTGTTTTCTGATGCCTTTCTCCCCCGAGTCATTTTAGGTGTGAGCACAGTTGCACAAGAAAGAGATTATAAGATTCTTCTCCAATATGTTGAAGAAGTAACTATGAAAGATACTTATTATCATATGGTTAGAGAAAAGAGAATAGATGGAATAATCCTTTCAGGTCCCCGGTCAGATGATGAGGAACTTCACAAACTAAAAGATGAAGATTTCCCAGTTGTATTAATGGGTCAGATAAATGATGATAGTTTTAGTTGTTCTGACATAGATAATGTAAAGGCAGCAAAAAAAGCAGTACAACATCTAATATCCCACGGTCACAAAAGGATTGCTATTATTACCAATGCTCCACTTAATTACACAGCAAGTGAATTAAGATTACTCGGATATAAGAAGGCTTTACAAAAAAATTCTATAACTTATGATGAAAAGCTTGTATGCATAGGAAATTTCACACCACAAAGTGGTTTTGATGCCATGCAGAAACTCCTATCTATTAAAAAATTACCAACTGCAGTTTTTGTAGCCTCTGATGTGGTAGCTTTTGGTGTTATGGATGCTATTAAGAAAAGCGGGAGGAATATACCTGAAGATATAGCATTGGTAGGATTTGATAATGTAAACCTTTCCGAATATGTAGATCCACCTCTCACAACTGTTAATTTACCTGGATTTGATATTGGAAAAAATGCAGCAAATCTCCTTATAAATATTATTAAAAATAATGAAAATAAAGACAAAAAAATAATTTTAGAAACCCATATGGTTTTAAGAAAATCATGTGGTTGTAACTTGTAAGGAGGTGATGATAAAAAACATAAACTTTCTATAAAAAGTATTAATAAATATTTAAAGTTAAGGAGGAAGGATGAGAAAAAGAATATTAGTATCAGTGATAATGTTGACATTGGTGTTAACACTTATCACTTCTTGTGCACCAGCTCCCAAAGAAGAGGTAGCCAAAGCTGGAGCTGTAACTGTTCTTGGTGTTTGGGGAGGTAGTGAGTTAGATAATTTCCGGGAAGCTGTTTATCCATTCACAGAAGAAACAGGTATTGGTATGGCATTTGAAGGTACCCGAGATTTAGCAGCTGTTCTTACCACAAGAGTTGAAGCTGGAAACCCACCAGATTTAGCCATCTTACCAAATCCTGGTCAGATGTATGAGTTAGCTAAAGATGGTAATCTTGTTGACATTAGTAAATTCATGGATATGGATGAATTAAAAGGAAATTATGCACAAGTTTGGATAGATTTGGCCAGCTATGAAGGTAAACCATACGGTATCTTTTATAAGGTAGCAAACAAGAGTCTTGTCTGGTACAATCCAACAGCTTTTTCTGATGCTGGATATGAAATTCCAACAACATGGGATGAGCTAATAGCACTTTCAGACAAGATTGTTGCTGATGGTAACACACCCTGGGCTATAGGTTTTGAAAGTGGCGCTGCAAGTGGTTGGCCAGCTACTGACTGGATCGAAGATATAATGCTTCGAACAGCTGGTCCAGATGTATATGATAAATGGGTTAATCATGAAATCAGCTGGATAGATCCAGCAGTTAAGACTGCTTGGGAAACATTTGGTCAGATAGTTGGTAAAGAGGATTATCAGTATGGTGGAACTGCTGGTACACTTTCTACAAACTTTGGAGATGCTCCTGCCTCACTATTCACTGATCCTCCGGAAGCTTATTTACATCGTCAAGCTAGCTTCATCACAGGCTTTTTCCCAGAAGGAGTAGAGGCTGGTACTGACTATGACTTCTTCCCATTTCCACCAATCGACCCAGCATATGGTACACCAGTTTTGGGTGGAGCTGACTTAATAGTCATGCTAAATGATACATCTGAAGCTCGTGAATTAATGAAGTACCTTGCTTCACCAAAACCTCAAGAAATCTGGGCTGGTCTAGGTGGATTTCTCACACCTAATAAAGGAGTCAGTATTGATGTTTACCCAGACGAACTTACTAAAAAAATGGCAGATATGGTTGTAAAGGCGGAGGTGTTTCGCTTTGATGCTTCTGACCTTATGCCGGCAGCCGTTGGTGCTGGTTCCTTCTGGACAGGAACTTTAGATTATGTTGCTGGTGAAGATCTTGATACTACTCTTGAAGACATTGAATCTAGTGCTGTTGAAGCTTATGAATAGCTATTGAACTCCTAATGTTTGTTAAGGCAATCCACATATATTAGTGGATTGCCTTCTATCTAATTTCTGTTAATTTTTAACATAATTTAAAAACTAATTTTATATAAATTTTTTCTTGTCTTTAATCTTTAAAAGAATAAATTTTAAATTTATTTGATCAATAGTACAGGAAAAATTGTTATGAAAAAAACAAATAAATGGGCATGGTTTTATATAGCACCAACATTATCGATACTTACATTCTTCCTGGTGTATCCAACTATAAATACATTTTATCTAAGTTTTTTTGATGAAGATTCAGAAAATTTCATAGGTTTAGCTAATTATCTGTTTGCCTTCACTAGAAAGATTATGCTAAATGCTTTTAGAAACAACCTTATATGGTTAGTTATATTTACAACCTTTACAGTATCATTAGGACTGATTCTTGCTGTACTTCTTGATCGTGTACGCTATGAGGTAGTTGCTAAATCAATAATTTTCATACCTATGGCGATATCATTTGTAGGAGCTGGTGTTATCTGGAAATTTGTATATGCTTACAAACCCGCAGGTGCACACCAGATTGGAATATTAAATGCTGTTTTAATTAAATTTCCTAATTTTCAACCAATTGCATGGTTAGTTAACAAAACAACAAACAATTTTGCTCTTATTTTTGCAGGTATATGGATCTGGGTAGGGTTCTGTATGGTTATTCTATCAGCAGCCTATAAGGGAATACCAAATGAACTCTTAGAGGCAGCTCGTGTAGATGGTGCTAATGAGTTTCAGGTCTTCTGGCGCATAACACTACCAGTTATGAAACCAACAATTGCTGTTGTTGCTACAACAATGGTTATAAATGTGCTTAAGGTCTTTGATATTGTTTATGTTATGACAAATGGTGCCCATGGAACTGAAGTTGTTGCAAATAGAATGTATAAAGAAATGTTTCACTTCAATAACTTTGGGCGTGCAAGTGCCATTGCAGTTATTCTTCTACTGGCAATCATCCCAGTAATGATAATAAATATCAGGAGGTTCCAGGAACAGGAGGCTATGAGATGAAAAAGAAAATAACAAAACTCCTTTCAAGACCTTTACTACATATTGTTATTGTACTTATTAGTCTTGTGTGGCTTTTACCATCAGTTGGACTTCTTATAACCTCATTCAGAGTTAGGAATGATGTAATGTCTTCCGGTTGGTGGACAGTTTTTCAACATCCGTTTGAATTCACTCAATATTCACTAAAAAATTATACTCATGTAATAACTGCAAATGGAATGGGGCAAGCATTTCTAAATAGTTTACTTATAACTATACCTTCTACAATTATACCTATAATGATTGCTTCATTCGCAGCTTATGCCTTTGCTCGCATGGAGTTTCCAGGAAGACAGGTACTATTTGTTATTGTTGTGGGTTTGTTAGTTGTACCTCTTCAGATGACACTAATACCTATTTTACGTGTGTACAACAGATTGGGATTAGCAGGCACATTTATTGGAATTTGGTTAGCTCACACTGGGTATGGCTTACCATTTGCTGTATATTTGCTCCGAAACTTCTTTGGTGCACTTCCAAAAGATATATTTGAATCAGCTTTCTTAGATGGAGCATCTCATTTTACTGCTTTCTTCCGTTTAGCACTTCCTTTATCTGTTCCTGCATTGGCATCACTTGCAATATTCCAGTTTTTATGGGTGTGGAATGACTTACTTGTAGCACTTATATATTTAGGGGGAACAGAGAGAGTAGCACCACTTACAGTCAGATTAAGCAGCTTGATTAACTCATTGGGTCAGAATTGGCATTTACTTACTGCTGCCGCATTTATATCTATGGTATTACCTTTGATTATATTCTTCTCTCTACAACGATACTTTGTACGTGGAATTTTAGCAGGCTCAATAAAAGGATAATAAAAATATAATAATAGGAGGTAACTTGAAAGGTTTACCACTTGTTGAAGTTGAAAAGAAATCTCTTGATTCATACGTAAAAATAGTTGGTAAAAAAAAGATTGAGGAAATAAAAGATTTTTCATCTAATTTAGAAGGATATAAAGTTCTTCATGTCAATTCCACTGCTTATGGCGGAGGAGTGGCAGAAATTTTACAAGCCTTAGTTCCTTTGATGAGGGATATTGGTCTTGATGCAGAATGGAGGACAATTTCGGGTGATAAAAGCTTTTTTAATGTTACTAAAGCCTTCCATAATGCTCTACAGGGAATGGATATAAGACTCAATCAAGAAATGAGAGATATTTACCTTAAATATAATAAAAAGAATGCAAAAAACTTTTCAGGTGAATATGATTTCATTGTAATTCATGATCCCCAACCCGCTGCTATTTACCATTATCTAAAACCTTATCCAGGTATATGGATATGGAGATGTCATATTGACTTAACTAATACTAATATGGCTTTCTGGAACTTTATCAAACCATTTATAGAAATTTATGATGCTTATATTTTCACTCTTAAAAATTATGCTCAGGAAGGGCTTGGTAAGGAAAAAATCTTCGTTTTCACCCCATCTATTGACCCTCTATCGAAAAAAAATGATTCTTTAACTTTGAATGAAAGTAAAAAAATATTTGAAAACTATAAAGTAGATACATCCCGTCCAATAATTCTTCAGGTGTCAAGGTTTGATCCATGGAAAGATCCTTTAGGTGTAATTGATGCTTATCGAATAGTTAAAAAACAGTTTCCTAATGTCCAGTTGGTTATGGCAGGTTCAATGGCAATTGATGATCCTGAAGGAATTAGATACTATAAAAAAACTAAATCTTATGCTGGAGAAGACCCAGGTATCTTTCTCTTATCAAACTTAGATGGTGTAGGAGATAAAGAAATCAATGCTTTTCAGGTTGCCTCAGATATTATTATTCAGAAATCAACAAGAGAAGGATTTGGACTCACAGTAACAGAGGGATTATGGAAAGGTAAACCAATTATAGGTGGAAATGTTGGAGGAATACCTATACAGATAATTAATGGAGTAAATGGATTTTTAGTAAATAATATAAATGAATGTGCTGAAAAGATGATTTTTCTATTAAAAAATCCTGAGATTTCAAAGAGTATGGGCGAAAAAGCAAGAGAGTATGTTAGAAATAACTTTCTTATAACTGACCATTTATATAATTATCTGAAATTATTTAAAAATCTATTAAAAACAGATTAATAATTTTTATGTTAACTTATTAAATCAGTATTCTACCATCAATTCGCCTTTTTGTTCTAATAATCTCTTTGACCTCAAATTTACTTCATCAATGGATTTTTTCATGTCAAAATCTATAATTTTTCTATTATCTACTATTAGCTTTCCATCAACAATCACATGACTGATATCACTACTTTTTGCTGAATAAACAATATTTGAAATGATGTCTATTTTAGGGTTTAAGTGAGGAGCATTATTAAAATCAAAAATAATAACATCTGCTTTCTTACCCTCCTCTATACTTCCTAACTCATTTTCAATTCCAAGTACCTGTGCCCCACCATATGTAGCCATCTTAAGTACTTCAAAATTACTCATTATTATGGGGTCATTTAACTTTACCTTTTGCAATATAGCTGCCAATTTAATTTCATCCAACATATCCAAATTATTGTTGCTTGCTGCACCATCAGTTCCTAAGCCTACTTTTATTCCCATCTCAACCATTTGAGCAATAGGAGCTATTCCCAAGCAATATCTTGAATTACATTCAGGACAATGTGCAACTCTCACATCCTTCTCTTTAAAAACTTTTAAATCCTCCTCATTTATATGAATAGCATGTGCAGCCACAATAGGTTTATCAAATATACCTGTATCAAGGCATATTTGAACAGGAGATTTACCATAATTTGATAAAGATTCTTCGACCTGTTCTTTTGTCTCACACAAATGTAGGGATCTTAAATTATCTAAATCCTTTCCTATTTCAGCTACCTTTGAAAGAAACGAAGGTGGACATGTGTAAGTTGAATGGGGATTTAATACAGTTCTAATTCTTCCCGAAGCAGTTCCATCATAATTTTTAATAAAATTTACTGAGTCTTTAAGCTTTTCTCCAATCTTTTCTCCAACTCCAAATACTGTCCAAGCTAGAAATGCTCTAATACCTAACTCTTCAACTGCTTTTGCCACTTTATCCATATGAAAATACATGTCCAAAAATGTGGTTGTTCCCGATAATAACATCTCCGCTATAGCAAGTTTGGCTCCCCAGTATATATCATCTGGTGTTTCATTCTTTTCAAGCCTCCAGATATAATCATTAAACCATGTATTAATATCAACATCGTCAGCAACACCTCTAAATAGAATCATTGGCGAGTGGGTATGACAATTTATAAATCCTGGTAGTAAAACTTTTCCTATACCATCAATAACTATTTTATCTTTACTTTTTTCAGAATGAGGTTTAATTTCTTGAATAATTTTATCCTTTATAAATACATCACCATGAATTATCTCCTTCTTTCCTTCCCTCATTGTGATAATCTCTATATCTTTTACAAGCATACTCGCTCCTTTTTAGTAAAATCCTCTATCTAAAACGGTGGATTTCCTGCTTCAATGGTGAGACTAAAAATATAATATTTTCCTTCTCTAATTAATACTATTTCCCTAATGTTATGTTTCTTTTCTAATTACTTCTCTCTTTTTCCTTGCTATTTTTAAAACAGCACGTCTAGCTACAATAAACAATGCAAATATCACTGTAAAATGGGGAACAATTCTCGCGAATCTATCAGGAATACCCAATCCTTGAAGAAGGAAAGCTAATCCATCTGTGAAACCAAAAAGTGAAGCAATAGCAAATGTCATTATAGGATTTCCTTCTCCAAAAATAACGGTTGCAACAGCAATCCAGCCTCGACCATCACTCATACCTTCAGTAAATAGAGTAAGATAACCCAGAGAAAGATGTGCTCCTGCAAATCCACAAAGGATTCCATTTAAAATGATTGTAATGTATCGTATTTTACTTACACTTACACCTGCTGTTTCAAGGGCTTTAGGATGCTCGCCAGCTGCTCTTATTCTAATCCCCAATGGAGTTTTGTAAATAAGAATATATATTAGTAAGACAAATAACCAGCTTAAATAAATGAAAATTGAATGATTATTAAGAATAGTGTTTAAAATACCAATTTTATCTAAAAGAGGAAATGAAACATCTGGAAGGCCTGGAATTTCTGGGGATGAAAAAGCACCTTTTACCCCGAAAATAGCTCTTAACAAATAAACTGTTATACCATTAGCAAAAATATTTATGGCTATTCCAATAATAAACTCATTGGATTTTAATTTTACTACAAAAAAACCATAAATGGCACTTATAAGTAGAACAGCTAATATTGCTACTATAACACCAAGCCAGCAATTTCCAAGAAAATAACCACCAACAACTGCAGAAAATGCTCCAACTAATATCATTCCTTCCATAGCTATATTGAATATTCCTGCTTTATATGTTAATAATCCACCTAAAGCAGCTAGAATGATTGGCGTAGTCATCCTTATAGTTGCTCTTAATAATTGAGGAGTAAAAAGTTCTCTAAACAATTGGTGGCACCTCTCCTTTTCTTTGTATTAATGCTATAACTCCCCTTTCTGCTGCTACAAAAAGTATAACAATAGATTGAATAACCAAAGATAATTCTGAAGGTATATTTGTAGCAGCTTCCATCGCTAATGCCCCAGTTTTCAATACCCCAAAAAGAAATGCTACTAATATTACTCCAATTGGATTATTATTGACAATCATTGCTACAAGTAGTCCATCCCAACCGTATCCAACAGAAATAATATCTAAACAACGATAAAACTCACCTAATACTAAAGCACTTCCCGCTATTCCAGCTAACATTCCACTTATAACAGCAGCCTGCAACATTCTTTTTTTTGAATAAACTCCCCCAAACCTTGAAAATATTGGATTAAGTCCTGTAATCTTCCACTCATATCCTACTGTGCTTCTCTGTATTAAATAAATCATCAAAAATGCAACAGATAAAGCTATAAAGAATGTTGTATTGAATCTTGAGAATTCTAATAATCTAGAAAACCTGGCTGATTCCTGTATCAACACAGTCATTCCTGTTTGACCCATAGGATCACGAAAAGGTTCATTTACTAAATACCCAACAATTAAAATTGCAGGTGCATTCATCATTAATGAGACAACCACTTCATCCATTTTGTATCTTACTTTTAATATGGCAGGAATAAAGCTCCAAAATCCACCAACCAACATTGCAGCTAAAATTGCCAAAGGAATATGAACTACTTTTGGAATATTGGTCAAATATATTCCTACTAAGGCAGATGCAAATGCTCCCAAATACAACTGTCCTTCGGCACCAATTATAAAAATTCCTGACCTGAAGGCTATAGCGACCGCCAAACCTGTAAAAATTAAAATAGTTGTTCTTGTTAAAACTGTTGCAACCTTGTTTATGTTGCCAAATGACCCTTTAAAAAGTGCAATATAAGCTAAAAGAGGGTTTTGCCCATTTGCTATAATTGCAACTGCTCCAACAACAAAAGCTAAGATAATAGCTAATAATGTAATCCAAAGAAATTGATATTTCCCACCAAATATTTTATAAAAAATATTATCTTTTTTTTGCATAATAATTCCCAAAATTTCTAATTCTCTCTTTTAGCGCCAGTCATGTATAAACCAAGTTCTTCTCTACCAATTTCATCAGGATGAAATTCACCAACCATTTCCCCTTCATACATGACTGCTATTCTATCACTTAATGCATAGATTTCATCAAGATCAGCTGATATTAACAAAATTGCATTACCTTTATCTCTCATTGATAAAATTTTTTCATGTAAAAATTCAATTGAACCTATGTCAATACCTCTAGTTGGTTGTGATATAATTAAAAGTTTTGAATCAAAGGAGAATTCTCTAGCTATTACTAATCTTTGTAAATTTCCACCTGAAAGAGATATTGTAGGAAGATTCTGATTTGCAGTTCTTATATCATATTCATTAATCAATTTTTCTGCATAATCCTTAGTTTGTCTTAAATATCTATGTATACCACGTGCTAATGGCTTTTTGTAGTGAGCTCCCATAACAAGATTATCTTGAATTGTTGCATCTATGCTTATACCTGTTTTAAGTCTATCTTCAGGAATATGAGCTATACCCATTTCTCTTCTCTGTCTTGGAGAAGCTTTATTTATATTTTTACTTTGAAATATAATTTCACCAGAAACAAGGGGCCTTAATCCTGTCACTACCTCAGCTAATTCAGTTTGTCCATTACCTTCTATACCAGCTATACCAAGAATTTCCCCTGCTTGAACTTTTAATGACACTCCATTAACTGCTAGAAGAATTCTATCACTAAGTGCTTTTATATTATTCAATTCAAGAACAACCCCCTTAAAATGTGGTTCTTCTTTTTCAACTTGAAATAAAACCTCTCGACCAACCATCAATTTTGCAATCTCCTTCATAGTAGTTTTTTTAGTTTCTAAGACTCCCGTTATTCTTCCTTTTCGCATTACTGTTACCCTGTCAGATATAGCCATAACTTCAGGAAGCTTATGAGTAATAAAAACAATGGATCTCCCCTCACTCACTAGTGATCTTATAGTTGAAAAAAGCTCTTTAATCTCCTGAGGTGTAAGAACTGCGGTTGGTTCATCTAGTATAAGTATATCTGTTCCTCGATAAAGTAACTTTAATATCTCAATTCGCTGTTGAATACCGAGGGGAAGATCCTGTACTCTTGCCATTGGGGCGACTAAAAATCCATGTTTTTTTGAAATTTCTTTTGTAATTTTTATTGCTTCTTCTTTATCTAAAAGTATCCCATTCTTTCTCTTTTCATGACCAAGCACTATATTTTCTGATACAGTAAAACTAGGAACTAGCATGAAATGCTGATGCACCATTCCTATTCCCTTATTAATCGCCACATGGGGATGATAAATTCTTTCCTCTTTTCCATTAATGAATATCCTCCCACTATCAATTGGTTGATTCATTCCATAGAGTATACTCATCAATGTGGTTTTACCAGCCCCGTTTTCCCCGACAAGAGCCTGGATCTCCCCCTTATATAGGGAAAAATCTACATCATTATTAGCTATTACCGTGGGGAAAATCTTTGTAATTCCCCTCATCTCTACTACTTTTTCCACTTATTTTACATAAACATTAAAAATAGTATTTTATTTTATATAGAATTTTACTTCTAAAACTTACAATATTAAATTTTTATTTAGCTTCCTCAACAACAATTTCCCCTGAGATTATTTTTTGTTCGATTTCCCTCATTTTATCAATTATTTCCTGAGGAAGTATCTTGGCATACTCATCACTAAATGTTGGACCAACACCATCTTCCTTTACACCGTAGCTGTAAACTGCACCTTTCTCGTATGTACCATCCTGGAACTTCTTTATAGTCTCGTAAATGGACATTCCTACTTCTTTCATCATGCTCTCTATAACTGTACCTGGAGCAAGCCATCCTTGATCAGAATCTACACCAATTACATACACTCCTTTCTCCTTGCATGCTTCAATAATTCCCTCACCGGTCTTACCTGCTACTTGAAAAACAATATCTGCTCCTTTATCAATTATAGCTAAAGTTGCCTCCTTACCTTTTGCAGGATCTTCGAATGATCCAGTATAAACCACTTCTACTTTCACTCCTGGGTCTATATCTCTTGCTCCTTGCTCAAATCCAACAACAAAATTATGAATAACTGGTATGTCCATTCCACCTACTAATCCTATGATTTTTTCCTCATTAATACCTGGTATTTCAGTACGAGTAGTTGCCATTGCTGCCATTGCACCTACAACATATGAGCCTTCATTTTCTAGATAATCGATTGAGGTTACATTCTCTATTCCTTCAATAATTCCATCAATATATACAAATTGAGTATCTGGATACTTAGGAGCAATCTCTACTAGCTGGTCTGCCATTTGGAATCCAATAATGAACACTAAGTCATTATTTTCAGCTGCAGCTAATGTGTGGTCATAATAAGCAGAAGGATCAAGTTTGCATTCTAAAATTTGTGTTTCAACACCAAGTTCCTCCTCAGCTTTTTTCAATCCAGCTGCTCCTGAGTCAAAGAAGGATCTATCTCCTAAACCTCCGCTAACTACCATTGTAACTTTCAATGCCTCCTTTTCTTCTTCTACTGGTGCACAAGATACATTCATAGTTGCCAGAACAAATGCTACTAAAATGAGTATATTTAATAATAATTTTTTTCTGATAAACATTTTTTAAACCTCCTTATCAAAATATATTTTGAAAATTAAAAGAATATTTTTTTTGATCCTCCTTTCTTTTAATATTTGTAAAAATTTTAATTTTACTAAATAAAAATTAATATTTCTCTTGATATTTTTGTAAATTACTTAGAAGCATACTTAAAAAGAGTTCACTATCTACATCAACACAAACTTCTATATTTGATTCTTTGCCTAAAACTCCATAGTAATCGACAATAGTAGCACCTTGAGTTAAACCCTCATTTACTTCAACATCTACATAAAGCTTCTTTGTTTTTACAATATTTCTATCTATAGCAACTGCCACTGCTAAAGCATCATGAATAGCACATCCATCTATTTTAAAGAATTTTTTATGTATAGCTATGTAGTGGTCTAAAATCTTAATAATAAATTCTGATATTGGATTTTTTTTATGGTAAATTTTTTTTAGATGTTTTCTAAATACAAGTGGTTTCTGTGTTACATTCAATCCTACCATAGTAGTTGATATCCCGGATTGTAGAATTATTTTAGCTGCATGAGGGTCACAATACACATTAGCTTCTGCTAGTGGAGTTACATTTCCATAAGAACCTGCTGTTCCACCCATAAATACTATTTCATCAATTTTATTTGCAATTTTAGGTTCTTTAATTAAAGATAGGGCAATATTAGTTAGTGGACCAACTGGTACTATAGTTATAGGCTCACGATTTTTTAAAATAGTCTCAACAAGAAAATCTACAACATTTGCATCTAAAGGTTTATAAGTTGGGTCAGCTAAATTAGTATCGCCTAATCCATCTATTCCATGAACATATTCAGCTGTTCTCAACCTTTTTACTAATGGCTTACATGCTCCTTCTACTACAGGGATGTCAGTTCTACCCACCATCTCTAATATTTTTAATGCATTTTTTGTACATTTTTCAACATCCACATTTCCTGCAACTGTGGTAATAGCTTTAAGCTCAATTTCTTCCAATTTCAAAGCAAAAAGAATAGCAATCGCATCATCAATTCCCGGGTCTGTATCAATTATTATATTCTTTTTTTTCATTTCTTATTTAAATTAAAAATATTCTTTTTACTTTTTAAAATTTAAAATCTTATTTTACTTTAATTTAAAGTTTTATTTTATGGATTCTTGTCTAAATCTTAAAAATTATTTTATAAATTCTATTTATATCTAAATATTTTTAAGAAACATTTCTATATCTTTTCTAGTAGGAAGGGATGATTGTGCTCCAAGTTTTGTACTTGCAAGAGCTCCGGCAATGTTTGCATATTCTGCTGCCCTTTTCTCAGTAAAATTTCTCAATATACCTACAGCAAATGCAGATACAAAAGCATCTCCAGCCGATGTAGTATCTACTACATTGATACTGAATGCTGAGAGATGAATCATCTCTTTTTCAGATACTAATAAGCAACCATTTTCACCTAAAGTAAGAATAACTGATTTTGAGCCTCTATTAATTAGATTACTTGCAGCTCTTTGTGCAGTATTTAAATCCTTAACCTGAATTCCCGTGATTATAGTAGCTTCTGTTTCATTTGGAATTATATAGTCTACCTTCTTCAGTATTGCATCTGGTATCTTCTGTGCTGGAGCTGGATTTAAAAAGATCTTTTTTTTAAAAGTTTTAGCCATATCTATAGTATAAAAAACTACATCTAAAGGGATTTCAAACTGCACTATTAAGGCATCAGAATTTTTTATAACATTTTCTGCTTTTTCTACCAATTCTTTGTTAACCATCATATTTGCCCCTGGTGCCAATACAATAGAATTTTGACCATTTTCAGAGACTATTATCATAGCAATCCCACTAGATTTATCCTTTATTTTTCTCACAAAATCTGTTCCAACTCTGTTCGTCTTTAAATTTCCTATTAAATCCTCTCCAAAAACATCATCACCAACACAACCCACCATTTGAACATCTGCTCCCAATCTGCTGGCAGCAACAGCTTGGTTTGCACCTTTTCCACCTGGAAAAGTTTGCATGGCATTTCCTATAACTGTCTCTCCAGGAAGGGGAAATTTATATGATTTCACAACTAAATCTATATTGATACTACCAACAACTACAATTTTTGGTTTTTTCAATTTATTCTTTCCTTATAGTTGATTCTCTAATAATTAATTCTGTCTTAAGTAATTTTCTTCTTGGTTCCATTTCTTTGTTTCTAATCCTTTCTATTAACATATTGGCTGCTAACTTACCCATTATATACTTAGGTTGGATAACAGTTGTTAACTTAGGATCGCAAAAGGATGCTAATGCTATATCATCGAATCCGACAACTGATATATCCTTTGGGACACTTAATCCTTCTTCTTTAATTGCACATATCGCGCCAATTGCCATTAAATCATTACATGCGAAAATTGCTGTTGGTATCCTTTTCATTCTTAATAACTTTTTAGCATATTTATAACCCCCTTCAAATTGAAAATCTCCCATTAGAATAAGTTTCTCATCTATTTCTAAGGATGCTTCCATAAGAGCTTTTTTGTAGCCTTCTATTCTTTCCGAACTCGGGGTGATAAGTGAAGGACCAGATATACATGCGATCCTTTTGTGACCTAAATTTAATAAATGTTTTGTAGCTTGATATCCTCCAGAAAGATTATCTACTAAAACAGAATCAACTTTTAATCTCTTTATTTCTCTATCAACAACAATTATCGGAATTTTTTGAGATTTTATGAATTTTACAGAATTTATATTAATTCCAGAGGATACAAAAACAATCCCATCAACTCTTTTTTTTAGGAGAAGGTCAAGATATGTCGATTCTTTTTGCACATTTCTATTTGTGTTACAAAAAATGACATTATAGGAGAGGTCAAAACTCTTCATCTCAATTCCCAAAGCAACTTCAGCAAAGAAAGGATTTGAATTATCAGGCATTATCATTCCAATAGTATAAGTTTTTTTCTTCTTAAGGCTCCTCGCTATATCATTTGGGTGATAGCTAAGCTTCTCTATTGCAAGATGAACCTTTTTGCTTAACTCATCACTCACATAACGAGTGCTATTAATTACATGAGAAACTGTGGCTATAGAAACTCCAGCTTCTTTTGCTACATCTTTTATGGTTATCATATTTTTAAATATAGTAAACGTTTACGTAAACGTTTACATTTTATAACTTAAAAAAAATTTAGTCAATATATTATAGTTATTATAGAAATAATCGGCAGTTTAAATTTTTAATATATCCAATGTGATTTTTCTTCTCTAGTTATTGATGTTTGGATATCAATTCTATAACTTCTGGAAAATCTATCCCCAATTCTTTAACCTTTTCAATTGTTGGTATTCCATTAGGAGTCCAGCTACGACGTTTGTAAACAGCATCTTTTAGCTTTTCATATTGACTTTCCCTGTATTTTCTCAAAGCTTTTATCTTCTCCTCAGTGCTCTTTCCCTCAGGATCCAAAATACCTAACTCTTTAAGTTGCTTATCATACCTATCTTTACGTGATTTATATTCCTCTATAGTAACAGGTCCCATAGCTCTGTATGGTATATCATCATGTTTTCTTTTTCCAAAACCTTGTCTTAGATTGAATACTCTTTGAAAGTTGTAGACTCTCTCACTCATCTTAATTAAATCATCAGGTTCTGCGTCCTCGCCTGTAACAGCTGAAAAATATTCTGCATACCATTGCACATGTTTCATAATCTTTGCTGGTTCTGGAGTTTCAGAATTATCTTCTGGTATTACATCATTCCAGATAATTTTACACAGACCATTAAGTCCAAACCATGTCCTCCACATGGGGAACCAGAAGAGAGACTCTGCTTTTTGCTCGAAGGTTGGCATCAAATTAT
The DNA here is from genome assembly GCA_023129485.1 of Actinomycetes bacterium. GTDB lineage: Bacteria > Actinomycetota > Humimicrobiia > JAHJRV01 > JAHJRV01 > JAHJRV01. Next base: position 29,260 of record JAGMBY010000049.1, read on the forward strand.
GAACCATATCTAAAAAAATAAGCCAGGCTTCATCATGCTGTGGACCTTTTAATGCAAGACCATATCCTCCTTGCTGCGCTAATGACTCCTTGGTAATATATTCTGAAAATTCTAATCCCTTAGATTCCATTCCAATATCTTGCATAGTACCAGTATCAGATCCATATTCTTTTTTAAATATATCTTTCATACGTTTTATACCCTGACCAACTATAGCACCAAAACCTTCACCTTTTGCCATCTGGTGTATTATCTCTAAGGCAGCTTTCTTATTTTCGAAATGAAGGTCCAAACCGCCAGTTGCTTTTTTGTCTATAAGACCTAACTCATAGCATTCCATAACAAATGCTAATGCAGTTCCAAAAGAGATAGTATCCAATGCATATGTGTCACAATAAAAATTTAGTTCTATTAAAAAATCTGGATCAAATATTCCCAAGTTAGAACCACAGCCTGCTATTGTTTCATATTCGGGACCATCTACCCAAACAGATTCTCCCTTATATGGGCCTGTTTCTAAGGTGAAATTCTTAACTGTATGTGCACATGCTAATGGACACCCTATCCAGCAACCATCATAACCCTTATGAAACTTTTTTCTATAAACTTCTTTACCAAGATTTTCAGCTTCTGGATGATTTCCAAATTTAAAGTTCTTCACTGGAAGAAGGTCAAATTCATTCATAATAGTTACAATATATGATGTTCCTACTCTATATATTTCATTCTGTTTTGGGTCAAGCTCCTTGATTTCCTTGATATATTCTCTTCCAACCTTCTTTGCCCTATCTAAATCAGCAGGATTATTAATATCTGTTGTAATATTTGAGAACTTAACTACTATTGCCTTTATATTCTTATCCCTGAAAACTGTCCCGGTTCCACCTCGACCTGCTTGCTTATAACGGAATGTTTTGCGAACTGTGTCATAAAAGGAGAAATTGAGGCAACCCATTAAGGTGTTTTCAGCTCCCAAGCCAGCTGTAACAGTTGAAATAGTCTTGAGATTTCCTTCACAATAATACTTACCAAGAAATTCACCAAGAAGATGTGTATTATCTGGGAATCTCTCTACACTTTCTATTGTAACTACACCCTCATCACCATCTATAAATATGACAGCATCATCTTCAGCCTTACCTTGAATTTCTAACGCATCCCAACCTGCAAATTTAAGATACGGACCAAAGTAACCACCAACATTTGAATCCATAACCGATTGAGTCAATGGTGATATTGCAACAACGATGCTTTTACCACTACCTGGATAAAGTGGATTTCCACCGAGAGGTCCACATGCTATACATATCTCGTTTTCTGGATCATCCCATTTTGTTTTTTCACCAATGGCATTCCACAGCAACCACAAATCGAAACCCCGACCACCAATAAATAGTTTCTTCATTTGATCTGTAACTGGCTTGCTCAAGATCTCATTATTAGAAAGATTTATATATAAAGTCCGATCATTATATCCTCTTTCAATTGGTCTAACTTTATAATGAAACCTTTTCAATTCTTTTTTATGAATTTTTTCAGAAGACTCAATACTCATTCTTTAACCCCCTTTAATTATAGACTCTTTAAATCTTTTTCAATATAATCTACTTTAGTTAAGTCGTCAAGAATCAAAATCAAGTAACAATTAGAAAAAATTATATGAATTGTTAACAGTATAGGTTAACACCAAGTCCTTTAGCTTTACTCAAGAGCAGGTTTAATTATCGACCTTTAATTGGAAGAAGTTTTATTAAATTATAAACTTCTACCCCTAATAGTACAGATTATATATTATAATCTTGTCTATAAATATACATAGGAAATATTCTTATAAAAAAACATTCTATAGGAAAGGAGTTAAGTAAAATGAGTAAAGGTGAAAATAAAAATATAGGCAAATGGTTTAAGGTATCATTCTTTATTATATTACTGATTGGTACTGGGTACTTTTTCGGAACAATATGTAAGCAAATTGGACAATCCTACGATTTGATACTTTCCCCCTCAAAAGAACTCTTAATATTATTATTGTGGTTTCTTTTAACCTTGTTTGCTGTACTGGTGAGTTCTGGCTTGGTAGTAGCATTAGTAAGACCTATTTGGACTGGAATAATAGCATTTGCATTATCTGGATTGGCTATGTTAATGGGATGGGGTTTGACAATAGGAAGTTGCATATTAATATTAATATATATCCTGATAGCAATATTCTATACCGTTAGTGTTGCAAAAGAGATGACTCAACGAATCAAGTTCTCTGTAAGTCCCATAAGTGAAGGACAGGCTATTTTGACTATAGCTCTTATTCTTTTAGCTTGTGGTAGCCTTTACTTTGGCTACTCGGAGTATATAAAAGAGGAAGGTTTTTCAATTCCTGAGTTTTATATTGAGAAATTAATGGAGCAGATGGAGAAGCGCGTTGGAGAAGAATTGCCACCATTACAGCGAAGATCAGCAATCGCTGAATTGAGAGAGGAACTCGATAAAATGCTAAACGATTTCACAGAACAAATTAAATCCTATGAGAAGTTTATCCCTATAGCAATATCTTTGGGTCTATTTATGCCTTTGGTAACAATTACTCGACTTTTATCCTGGATACCTGCCGGAATTTTGAGTATTATTTTCTTGTTGCTTAAAGCACTGAGAGTGACAGAAATAGTTATTGAAACAAAAGAAGTACAACGTCTTATCATTAGTTAAATTTTTTAATAATCTAAAATTCATCAAACCTTTTTAATAAAAATAAAACATAAATATGACCAATGAATATAATAGGAAATTCTAAAATTGATTTGAAAAAATAGAAAATAAAGGAAGTATGTTTATGGTAAATAATAAAAAAAATATTGATAAGACAACAAAAATAATACATTGGACAGCTCGGATTTTAGGCTCTATCTCTGGAGCATTCTGGGTTCTTGCACTAACTTTATCAACGATTATGGAGTCCAGACTTGGAGTTGAACCTACACCCGAAGCTAAATTAGAGGGTACAATCTTGGGATGTTTGGTTGCTGTTGTTGTTATTGGTGTTATTATAGCTTGGTTTCGGGAAGGTATTGGTGGTTTGATAGTTGTAATTGGAGGTATTGTACTGAGTATATTTGCTTATATTACCGCTGGACACAACAAGGTTCTTGCTATGGCTTCAAGTGGAATACCTTTTCTAATTGCAGGAATTTTATTCCTTATATATTGGAGAAGAACTAGAAAATTAAAATCTTGATTAGGAAATTCAGAAAACAAGGGTAATAAAGTATTAAACAGTAAAAACACTAAACACATCAATATAAAAATAGGGTTGATCTTTTAAACCAGTTAAGTGAAAATTCATATAATTCTTCTTTTGAATCATAGTTTAATTTTTTACTTTCAGTAATAAAATCTTTTTCTAATTTATCTCGCTCATTAGAGTATTCTTCAATGAATTTATCATAATTTTTCAAAAGTAATCTGTGAAGTTTTTCATATTCTTTATGTTCCTTTGCAGAAAGGACTGGAAAAGATTTGATGATAACAATTAATAACATTCTCTAATTGAAACTCACTTTTAACACGCTCAAAAGCATTATCTGCAAGATGACGATATTTTTCTACATTATTTATTACTTCTTTGAGAATTTTTTCAAGTGCCACTTCATCATCTTCTGGAAAAAGTATAGAATCATCACCTGGTTTAAGAAATCCAATAATACCAGGAATCTCTGAGGCAATAATGATGTTTTTTGCTGCCATACTTTGAAGGATTGTATTACTCATTCCCTCACGAACTCTATATGGACAAACCATTATGTCAAAAAGACCTAAATAATTCCAAGGATCATCCCTTCTACCAGAATAAACTGCAGAATCACCACATTCATTTACAAGTTCTCTGACCTCATCTGCATTTGACTTCTGTACCATATCTTCCTGACTGGTTCCTATCAAAAATAATAATGCATCTTTTAGTTTTATGCGCTTCCAGACACGAAGAAGTAGATCAGCCCCCTTTCTTGAAGTTAAACGACCTATAAATCCAACTATAACTTTATCTTTGTCCAGTCCGAGTTCCTTTTTACGCTGTACTTTTTCTTGAGACGACATGTTGTACTGCTTTACATTTACACCATTAAAAACTTTTTTTGTTTTATATTTTAGTCCTTTTGAAATTAGAAAATCATACTCATCATTGGAGAGTGAAGTAAATAGTGAAACTGAATTACAATATAAGTTCCATTTCCATGGTGATAAAGTTTGATATAGATGTTGAGGAGTTCGCTCTACTGTTCCCCCTGATAACCTTAAGACAGTCTGTTTTTTAAAAAATGTCTTAAAAAACCATGAAACAGCTACCTCAGGTATGAACACACCTAATCTATTTTTTGAATAAGAGAAGTTTAAAAAATAAACACTTTGATAATCATGAAAATGTCTTAGCAGCCAAAGAAAAATACACAATGTAAAGTACCAAGATTCCATTCCAATAGGGCCAAAACGAGTTAGGTGATATCCTTGAAACATCTCTTCAGATCGGGCTCTCATCTCGTCGTCCTTTGTAAGAACTTCTACCTTCCATCCCTTTTTTACCAGACCTGTTGCTAGGTCACGACCAGCGCATTCAATCCCACCAATATGGGGTGGATAAAAACTAGCAGTTACAAAAACTACAGAATATTTTTTCTGTTTTTTAAAACATAAACCATACAGAAATACTGGAAAGGTTATTATCATTTCCAACAGGAGATAGTATCCCATCAAAACGTAAGTTACAAACTTTTTCATATTGAATCCACTCCTATCCCACCAAAATTTAAATCAGTAAAACAAATAAATTTAAAATAGAATTTCTATAAAAAGCTTTGAAATAAAAAAATTATAAAAATTTATAATTTTTTATAAAAGTAATTTAGATAGAAGTAGTGTGAGCAGAGCCTTTACAGATAATCCATGTTTTAGAAGAACTCAACTAAAAGTTCATTAGAAATAAAAAAAGATAAAATACAAAATAATTGGCCTACTTCTACTGCTAAATTAATGGAGCTTCCACTTCTCCCCAGCCAAGTTTAAAATTAGTAAAGCAAGAAAGTTTAAAGTATTATACAATAAATAAACTTTGTAATAAATATTTTATCACAAATTAAAAAGGTGGGCTTTTTTAAAATGATGAGTCTAATATATATGCTGGATAATATTAATAAAAATATCTAAATGTATTAATTTAGGATGCATAACAATATTAATCTAGTTTTTCAATTCTAACTATTTCAACTATTGTTCCCCACATATGAATACTTACCATATCTTCATGGATTTTTGCATCAAAACTTATTCTTAAGTTATTTTTTTGAAACTCTTCGCTTAAATTAATTGGGTCATAGTTTTTACCACTATCACCAATTATTCCATAGAATCCACCTTCTAAATCAATATATTTAACAGTTCCAGTTTCAGATATAATATCCTGTCTTTGAGACATTCCACACCCTATAAATACAAATATTAATATAAGAAGAAAATATATTCTTTTCATATACCTTTTATTAATTTATATTTAAATAAGTTTAAAAGTTATGATTTTATAAAGGATTTAGGTAAAAAATTATGCGAAATTTCTACTAAAAATATTGAACAATTTATTCTATATTAACGAGGTCTTCAAATCCTTCTTCTTTTAAGTAATCTTTATATATTGCATATGAATCTCTTATTATTGGTAGAAGTTTCATAATCTTAGGTATGGGTCCTTTTGCTTTTATATCACCTTTCGTTAATGCTACCATTAGATTTACTTTACCAAGCCAAAATCTGTGAGCAACATCTGAATTCATTTCCATCTTAACATCAGGTTTTACATCCTCTCTGTCTCCTTGAATAACTTCTTTATTTGGGCTGTGAATAAATATTACTGCTTCAGGATTGTGATATATAAACTTTATTATTAAGTTTGAAGCAAACACCTTGGGACCAATCTCCGGATCATCTTTTAATTTGTTAAAAAATGGAACCAAAATGTTATAGAACT